>CALXBJ010000014.1 GCA_944386515.1 uncultured Pygmaiobacter sp. | reverse complement strand
GCGGATTGCTGCCGGATAAGGTTGACCCGGATGGATGGTATGCCGGCGCCTGTACCCGCCGCGCGCGGGGGCTGGCACAGATTTGGACCCTTGAGCGCACGGGGCGGCCGGTCGCGGCGGCGGGGATTTACAGCCTGCGCGGCGCGCCGTTTGGCTGTTACCTCTCCGGGGTGTTCACCCTGCCGGAGGAGCGGGGCAGAGGATCCGCATCGGCGCTCGTGGCAGCGCTCGCTGCGGGCCGCGAGACCCCGGTCCGGCTGCTCTGTGCCCCGGCGCTAGAGAATTTTTATTGCCGGTTGGGCTTTGTACCGGCTGGGTGGGCGTTCGCGCTCACACCGGAGGAGACGGCCGGGGAATGACCCGCGCCGGGGCTTGCCGCCATCTGCCCAAAGCGTTTTTGTCCATGGCGGAGAGGGGAGACGGGCGGTTTTTTCGCTGCCACGCCGCTGCCGATCCGGGCAGAACGAAAAAAGACGGCGGACGGCTGCGGCGTATGAGATGTTTTTTGATAGGATGGAGAGGAATAAGATGATTCAGGAATTTTTTGAGATCTCGGATGAGCTGATGGCGCTGGACCGGCAGGCGATGGAACAGTGTGCCGCCCCATTTGCCCGGATTGAGGAGATCAAGGAATATAACCAGCTCAAGATGCTGTGGGCGTTCACCGGCTGCGGGGTGGCGTCCCACCATCTCGTCGGCACCACCGGCTATGGGTACGACGACGCGGGGCGGGACACGTTGGACAAGGTGTTTGCCACGGTGGTCGGGGCGGAGGATGCGCTTTTCCGCCCGCATTTCCTCTCCGGGACCCACGCGCTGACCGTCGCGCTGTTCGGGGTGCTGCGGGCAGGGGATACCCTGTTTGCCGCGACCGGGCGTCCCTACGATACCCTTGGCGGGGTAATTGGATTGGACGGCGGCGGATACGGCGGGCTCACCGAGTTCGGGGTCAAGTATGCGGAGGCGGAGCTGCTGGAGGACGGCAGCCCGGACCTTGAGGCGATTGCGGCGGGCTGCCGGGAGGCGAAGGTCTGCTATATCCAGCGCAGCCGGGGCTATGCCGACCGCCCCGCACTCTCGCTGCAGACAATCGGCAGCATCGCTGCGGCGGCAAAGGCGGCGAACCCCGATGTCATCGTGATGGTGGACAACTGCTACGGCACCTTTACCCAGAAGAAGGAGCCGGTCGCGGTGGGCGCCGACCTGATTGTCGGCAGCTGCATCAAGAATGCCGGCGGCGGCATCGCCCCCACCGGCGGATATATCGCCGGCCGTGCCGACCTTGTTGAGCTGTGCGCCCACCGGCTCACCGCACCCGGCACCGGGCGGGAGCTGGGCTGCACGCTGGATGCGCTGCGGCAGATGTACCTCGGGCTTTACTATGCGCCGGGGGTCACTGCTGAGGCGCTGAAAACCAGCGTCTATGCCAGCTGTCTGTTCCGGCTGATGGGATATAAGACGACCCCCGCGTTTGATGCCGACCGCAACGACATCATCACCAGCATCGAGACCGGCAGCCCGGAAGGGCTGTGTGCCGTCTGTCAGGGGGTGCAGGCGGGCAGCCCGGTGGACAGCTTTGTCATGCCGGAGCCCTACGCGATGCCGGGCTATGAGGATCAGGTCATCATGGCGGCGGGCGCGTTCACGCTGGGCAGCAGCATCGAGCTGTCCTGCGACGGGCCGATGCGCGCGC
Organism: uncultured Pygmaiobacter sp.; assembly: GCA_944386515.1. Lineage (GTDB taxonomy): Bacteria > Bacillota > Clostridia > Oscillospirales > Ruminococcaceae > Pygmaiobacter. The sequence goes on along the minus strand of CALXBJ010000014.1, from coordinate 30,044 downwards.
CCTATACCGCCTATCTGCAGGGCGGGCTGAACTTTGCCGCCAGCCGTGCCGGGCTGCTGCTCGCCGCAATGCGGCTGAAAAAAGGCTGACCCTTCCGCTGCCTGTCGGCAGCGGCGGCCGCCAAGAGACCAATCATTAAAAAAGCAAGAAGGCAGGGGACTCCGATTGTTATCTCGGAATCCTCTGCCTTTTTTAGCGAAAAGCGCGGGATGAGGGGAAAGGCCGACTGGCGAGGACAAAGCGGGAAAATGCGGGTTGCCTTTCAGTGGACCCTGTATGCCCCTGATCTTCACGGAGGATAAGGTGGGAGGGCTTTTCCACCCGCCGGTTCTGTCGGCGTACAGCCCAAGAATGCCTTTGACACTGCGCCATAAAGCCAAAAAGAGATACAAATAGTATTTTTGGAACAAAAAAATACAGATTCTGGCGCCTCGGCTCCAGAACCTGTACTGTGGTCCAAACTTAAAATTGCCCGTAGATAAAGGGGGTCGCGTCAAACACCCCGAAAAAGAGGATGCCCAGCAGCAGGAGATAATACCCGGACCAGCGCACCAAAAACGGCAGCCTGCCGACCCGCTCGGACAGCGGGGTACGGCCGCCCATCGCCTCGGCGAGGAACATCACCGCGATGGCGCACAGCAGCGGGACGCCGTTGTTCGAGTAAAAGCCGATGTTGGTGAGCGCGGACTGCAGCGCGGTGCGGCTGCAAAGGGTTGCCCAGAGCCCGCTGCCCATCCGGTTGACAAAGATGAACGCAGCTTCCAGCGTTTCCGCGCGGAAAAAGATCCACGCAAAGGAAACCATGCAGAAGGTGATGACCCGCTGCAGGAAATGGTGCAGGGCGGGCAGCTTGACCAGCCGCGTCGCCCGGTTGATGGTCATCCGCAGCGGCTTGGTCAGCCGGCCCACGATGTTGTAAAGCCCGTGCAGCAGTCCCCAGACGAGGAAGGTCAGCCCTGCGCCGTGCCACAGCCCGCTGACGAGAAAGACAATCAGGGTGTTGCGGCAGGTGCGCGCCACCCCACGCCGGCTGCCGCCCAGCGGGATGTACAGGTACCGCTGGAACCAGCTCGACAGCGAGATGTGCCACCGGTCCCAAAATTCGCCGATTGACCGCGCGCCGTAGGGACGGCGGAAGTTTTCCTGCAGGGAAAAGCCGAGACAACGCGCCGCGCCGAGGGCAATGTCGGAATAGCCGGAAAAGTCCGCATACAGCTGCACGGCGTACAGCAGCGCGGAGAACACGAGCACAAAACCGCCGTAGCTCTGCGGCATGGCAAAGGCCGGCTCCAGAATGGCCGCCGCATTTTCACTGATGACGAGCTTTTTGAAATAGCCCCACAGCATCTGCCGCAGCCCCTGCGAGACCTGCTTTTCCCGATAGGGGTGGGGCTGCTTCATCTGGTCGAGCAGTTCGCTGCGGGCGATGGGGCCGGAGACAATCTGCGGGAAAAAGGAGAGCAGCAGCGCGCAGCGGATGAGGTTTCGCTCAGGCTGCCGCTCGCCGCGGTAGAGGTCGATGAGGTAGCCGATTGCGGTCAGGGTATAAAAGCTCAGCCCCACCATCCACACCGGGCTGAGTGCGGTGCTGCCCGTAAACGAACAGCCGAACCAGCTGTTGAGCAGCGAGGCGAAAAAGGCGGTGTACTTGACATACAGCAGCATGGCCAGCGGTGCGAGAATGCCGATGGTGAGCAGCAGCCCTCGCTGCCGGCGGCGCCGGCTGCGGGAGATTGCCAGCCCCAGCAGCCATGTGATGAGGGTAAGCAGCACCAGCACCGCCAGCGCCTGCGGGTGGGCCTTGCCGCCGGAGTAGCTGGCATACCAGTAAAACAAATAGCTGCAGACCAAAAGCCAAGGCACCCGCGCCGCCCGGGGCAGCAGGTAGTAGAGAAACACACTGATGGGGAACAGCAGCAAAAAGGGCAGCGCGTTAAAGCTCATGCCCCGGCTCAGCTGCTCCTTCAGCCATTCCAGCGCGGTTGCAGCGGTAAAGGGCTGGCTGAAAATCTCCTGCTCCAAAAAACGCTGCAGCTCCGCTGCCTGCTGGGAAAAATTCTGTAACATACCGCGAAAACCTCACCTGTCAGATTTCAAGCAGGCCCATTGACGGGCCACGCGCTCCTCGGGCCGAGCGCTGCCCCGGTTCAGGGGTCTTTTTTGGACTGCGCCTGCTCCAGCTCGCGGATACGCCGCTCCAGCAGGGCGGCATTTTGGGTCAGCCGCTTAATCCGCAGCGCAAATCCGCTGACCACTGCCGAGAGGGAAAGCAGGATCAACAGCACAAAGGCGAGGATGACCAAAAAGATAAAGTTGACCGGGTTGATGACATGGAGGATGTCCCCCAGCACCAGCACCACATAGGGGAACAGTGCAAAGACCAGCAGAACAAAGCCGGAAATCAGCCAGATAATCGCGTATTGGACCGCCAGCTTCTGCTTTTTGAGCAGATAAAAGACCACCCCGAGATAGCACAGCGCCCCGATGACCATCGCGGCCTGAAACCAAGGGATCATGATATCATTCATTCTCAAATCACCTCACAGCGGGCGTCTCAGCGCGGATTTTTCTTTTTGGAGAAGGACAGCCGGTAGACAACCAGCGAGAGGCAGACCTTCACCATATAGTAGACGGATTTGAAGGAACGGATGCTGGAGGTGCCGCTCATCCGCTCCTCCATCACCACAGGCACCTCCCCAACCCGGTAGCCGGCAGCCAGCGCCGAGACAATGGCCTCCGGTTCGGGATAGTCCTGCGCATAGTGGCGGGCAAAAAATGCGGTCAGCTCCCGGTTGCAGGCGCGGAAGCCGCTGGTCGTGTCCTTGATCCGGCGGCCGGTCAGCAGCAGGATGAACAGGCTGATAATGTTAATCCCCAGCCGCCGCAGCGCGCTGGACTGAAAGCCGTCCTTGGTGATGAAACGGCTGCCAATCGCCATATCCAGCTCCCCCCGCGCGACCGGCTCAATCAGCGATGCAAGATAGGCCGGGTCGTGCTGGCCGTCGCCGTCCATCTGGACGGTGATATCATAGCCGCGCTCGTCCGCAAAGAGGTAACCGCTCTGCACCCCGCCGCCGATGCCGAGGTTGACCGGCAGCGAGAGGTAGCTGTACCCCTTTTCCTCGCACAGCTGTCGGCTGCGGTCGGTCGAGCAGTCGTCGATGATGAGAAAGTCCACCTCGGGAGCGGCTGCGCGCAGCCGCTCCACCACCCGCTCAAGGTTATCCTCTTCGTTGTAGCAGGGGATCATCACAAGGATCTTCAAGGGGAGAAACACCTCCGTTGTCATCAGTCACAGTCTGCCGGTGCATCCTTGCCCAGCATGAAATCGGTCATCTGCCGCAGCAGGGTCGTCCGGTCAAAATATGCGGCGTTGTAGGCCCGGCCCCGCCGTCCCATCTCGGCCCGCTCGGCGGCGCTCATCCGGTAAAGCCGCAGCAGGTTTTCGGTCAGCGCGTCGGTATCCCCAGCCGCACAGGCAAAGCCGCAGCCCGCCTGCCGCACCACCCGCGCCCCCTCGCCGTCCATGCAGGCGAGGATCGGCCGCCCGGCGGCGCAGTAGCTGGTGATCTTGGCGGGGATGGTCAGACCGAGGTCGTCGCTCTTTGCAAGGCAGGCCACGAGCGCGTCGGCCAGCGTGTGGTAGGCGGGGATCTCGGTCATCGGGTGGGGCCCCTCAAAGACAAAATAGTCCGAAAGCCCCTCCTGCGCGACGGTGCGCATCAGCGCCTCGCGGCTCATCCCATCCCCGACAAGGACAAAGCGGATGCCCGCCTCGCCCCGCCCGCGCAGCTGCCGGGCGACCTCGACAAGGTTTTCCAGCTCCTGCGCAGGGGAGAAATTGCCCGCAAAGACAACATTGAACTTGTCCCCCAGCCGGCTGCGCAGCGCGGGGTCCTCGACATCCCGTGTGTACAGCTCCTCACAGTACTGGGGGACCACGGCGACCCTGCCCGCCGGCTTGCCGGTGCGCTCGATCAGCTTTTGGCGCAGGCCCGGAGACATTGCGATCAGACGGTCGGCGGCCTTATAGTGCCAGCTTGAGACCCCCATTGCGATCGAGCGCAGCAGCTGATTTTTGACCGGCAGGACCGAGTAGAGGTTCTCCGGCCAGAGGTCCAGCACATAGATGGTGGAGGGCACCCGGTGCAGTTTGCCGTAGAGGATGGCGGGGAACGCCATCAGCACCGGGCTGGTCTCATAGCAGAAGACCGCGTCATACCGCCGCCCGGCCAGCCGCAGCAGGTCAAAGCAGGCGAAGAAGGGGAAGGAGACATAGTTGAGAAAGATCCGCAGCGAGGTGTTGCCCTTGCGGGGGATCTCCCACGCGCGGAAGATCTCCACCCCGTCCTTGCGCTGGCGCCGCTGCCTGAAAAAGCCGTACCCCTCGGTCAGTTCCCCCTTGGGGTAGTTGGGCAGCCCACAGAGCAGGTCTACCTCGTATCCCAGCTCGACAAAGCCCTGACAGACGTCGGTGCTGCGGAAGGTCTCGGGCCAGTAGTGCTGGCTGATGACCAAAATTCGTTTCGCCAAACCGGCAACGCTCCCTTGCAATCAATTCGTAAAGGTCCCATCGCCCCGCCCGGCGCGCGGGTGGATCGGGTGCGGGTTTTCAGGACAGAGCCAAGATGCGCGTTTTAAGCCTTGCGCCAATCGCCGCGCCTGGACCGGCGCGGCGGCACAGCCGCGATGCCGCCACAGATCACCGCTTGAGCCAGACCGTCTCGTTGACGATCTTGGTATAGCTCTGGATCAGCTTGACCACCTTGACCGAGACGTTGGTGTCGGCATAGTCCTCCGCCATCACCACCGGCTCACGGTTGTCCCGCATCGCGACGGCAAGCTCCATTGCCTGCTCGACATCGTCTCCCTTGATGCCGCCAATCACGACGCTGCCCTTGTCCAGCACCTCCGGCCGCTCGGTCGAGGTGCGCACAAGCACGCCGGCAAAGCCGAGCATCGCGCTCTCCTCCGACAGGGTGCCCGAATCGCTCAGCACGCAGTAGGCGTTTTTCTGCAGCTTGTTGTAGTCCAAAAAGCCGAACGGCTGCATCTCCCGCACCAGCGGGTGGAACTGGAACTTGCGCGCCTCGATGTACTTGCGGCTGCGGGGATGGCAGGAGTAGATCACCGGCATCCCGGTGTGCTCCGCGATCCGGTTGACCGCCCCCATCAGGGACATGAAGTTCTCCTCGTTATCGATATTCTCCTCCCGGTGGGCCGAGAGCAGGATGTACTGCCCGGCGGTGAGCCCCAGCTCCTCGAGGACCTTGCTCTTTTCAATCGCGTCGGCGTGGGCGGCCAGCACCTCCCGCATCGGGCTGCCGGTGACAAAGATGGTCTTGCCGTCGATGCCCTCGCTCAGCAGATAGCGGCGGCTGTGCTCGGTATAGGGCAGGTTGATGTCGCTGATGTGGTCGACGATCTTGCGGTTGATCATCTCCGAGACATTCCAGTCCCAGCAGCGGTTGCCCGCCTCCATGTGGAAGATGGGGATCTTCAGCCGCTTGGCGCTGATCGCGCTCAGCGCGCTGTTGGTGTCCCCCAGCAGCAGCACCGCGTCGGGCCGCTGCTCGACCATCAGCGCATAGCTTTTGGCGATGATGCCCCCCATCGTCTCGCCCAGATCCTTGCCCACGCAGGAGAGGTAGTAATCCGGCGCGCGCAGCCCCAGATCCTCAAAAAAGATCCCGTTGAGACGGTAGTCGTAGTTCTGGCCGGTGTGGACCAGAAGATGGTCAAAATATTTGTCGCAGCATTTGATGACCTCGGACAGCCGGATGATCTCCGGCCGGGTGCCGACAATGGTCATGAGCTTGAGCTTTCGCATCCCGCGCCTCCTGACAGTTTGATGTTGCGATCCCGCTCACTCCTCCACCGGCAAAAACCAGGTGTCGGGATGATCGGGGTCAAAGCACTCGTTGGCCCACATGATGGTGACGAGATCCTCCTCGCCGATGTTCTCAATCGAGTGGGTGTAGCCGGTGGGAATGTCCACGACCTCCAGCTTGTCGCCGCTGACGTAATAGTCGTAGATTTTCTCCTCATCCGGCTTGCGGAACCGGATCCGGGCGCGCCCCTTCACGACGAGGAATTTCTCGTTCTTGCTGTCGTGCCAGTGGTTGCCCTTGACAATGCCCGGCCGGCTGATATTGACGCTGACCTGACCCCGCTCGGGGGTGCGCAGGAACTCGGTAAAGCTGCCGCGCGCATCCTCGTGCATCACCAGCGGATAGGAAAAGCCCGCCTCCGGCTCAAGATAGGACAGATAGGTGCTGTACAGCTTGCGGGTCAGCGGGTCCTGCTGGTTTGCGACCGAGAGGTCCTGCCGGCTGTCCCGGAAGGAGGTGATGGTCTGCGCCAGAAAGCCGAGGGTCGCAGTGTGCACCGGCCCGACCGCAAAGCAGCCCGGCTGGCTCTCATCCGCCGCCGCGCGGCCCTCCATCGCGCCGACGAGGCAATCGACGAGGTCGTCGATGTAGACCAGCGGCAGTGAAAAGGCGGGGTCACGCACCTCGATGGGCAGCCCGTGCGCGATGTTGTGGCAGAAGGTGGCAACCACGCTGTTGTAGTTTGGGCGGCACCATTTGCCGAAGATGCCGGGCATCCTTGTCAGCAGCACCTCGGCGCCGGTCTCTTCTCCATATCGGAGCAGCCGCTCCTCTGCGAGGGCCTTGCTCTTGCCGTAATCGGTGCCGTTGCCCGACTGCACGCTGCTGGTCATCAGCACTGGGCAGCGGCCGCCCGCATCCGCCAGAAAACCGCACAGCCGCGCGGTCAGGTCGGTGTTGCCGTCGTAGAACTCCTTGGGGTCGCGGGGGCGGTTGATCCCCGCAAGGTGAAAGACGAACCGCGCTTGCCGGCACATCTCGGCCAGCTGCTCGTCGGTATTCTCCCGGTCAAACCGCAGCAGGTTGGTATAGCCCCGGTGGGCGAGGCCGAAGGCGAGGTTGCGGCCGATAAAGCCGGACGCGCCGGTGATGAGGATCGGGTCCTCCTTTTGGATGGCGGTCAAAGCAATCACTCCTTTGCCAGCTCCTGCTTGATATAGTCGAGGGTCATCAGCTTATCCACGACCCCCTGCACATCCAGCCGATAGGTGTTGTGGCTGGTGTAGGCCTCCGGCTCGGTCTCGGGCAGGGTGCCCTCCACAAAATACTTGTCATAGTTGAGGTCGCGGGTGTCCGCGACGACCTTGAAATAATGGCCCATATCCACCGCGTGCATCCGCTCCTCGGTGGTCAGCAGGGTCTCAAACAGCTTTTCACCGTGCCGGTCGCCGATGATCTTCGAGCCGGTGTCCCCGAACAGCTGCTGCACCGCCTTGGCCAGATCCCCGATGGTGGAAGCCGGGCTCTTCTGGACAAAGAGGTCGCCGGGCTGGGCGTTCTGGAAGGCGAAGATCACCAGATCCACCGCCTCGTCCAGACTCATCAAAAAGCGGGTCATGTTGGGGTTGGTGATGGTGATCGGCTTGCCCGCGCGGATCTGGTCGATGAACAGCGGGATCACGCTGCCGCGGCTGGCCATCACATTGCCGTACCGGGTGCAGCAGATGGTGGTCTCCTCCGCCTTGACGGTGCGGGCGCGGGCGCCGATGACCTTTTCCATCATCGCCTTGGAGATGCCCATCGCGTTGATGGGATAGGCGGCCTTGTCGGTAGACAGGCAGACGACCTTTTTCACCCCGGCCTCGATCGCCTCGGCCAGCAGGTTGTCGGTGCCGACGATGTTGGTGCGCACCGCCTCCATCGGGAAGAACTCACAGCTGGGCACCTGCTTGAGCGCCGCGGCGTGGAAGATGTAGTCCACCCCGCGCACCGCCGAGCGGATGCTGTCCCGGCTGCGCACGTCGCCGATATAAAACCGCAGCTTGTCCGACAGCTCGGGGTACAGCCGCTGGTAATCGTGCCGCATATCGTCCTGCTTTTTCTCATCGCGGGAGAAGATCCGGATCTCCCCAATGTCGGTGGTGAGAAAATGCCGCAGCACGGTGTTGCCAAAGCTGCCGGTGCCGCCGGTGATCAGCAGAGTCTTGTCCTTGAAAATCGTATCCATCTGTCGTTCCCTTCTCAGCCGGCCGCAAACCGGCTGTACAATATGATCGTTTCAGACAAAAAATCCCCCAAAGGGAGAAAATATAACCTTACTTAGTATAGCATATCCGGCCCGGTGAGACAAGAAAGAAGCGCCCGGCACAGAGATTTGTGCGATGCCCGCAGCGGCGCTTTCCCCGCGCGGGGAAGAGGAGGGCGGATGCGCGCTTTCCTGCGGCGGGCAGGGAAAAGGGCGACGGCGCGGCATTTTTTGCAGCGGGACATCTTCAGTTTCGCTTCGCGGGCGGACAGATATGCGTGGGGCGGGGAGAAAAAGCTCTCCAAATGGGCAAAATAGCGCAAAAGCAGAGAGAAATACCCAAAAAAGCGGCTGTGCCCGCCCGCATCCCGCCGCGCGGGGAAAAGCGGCCCCGTGCCGGGCGGCGCGCGGCTTGACGGGGGGCGGCGGCTTTTGCTACCATTATCATATAGCGTCCGATAAAATTGTATAAAATAGAAAAGAGAAAGGGCGGCCTCCCGCTGCCCGCAAAGAGAAAGAGGTTGTTTATTTCGATGGACATATGGCCCAGTATTCTGCTGATTTTGATCCTGATCGGGATCAATGCGTTTTTTGCGATGAGCGAGATTGCGATCATCTCGATCAATCCCCAAAAGATGAAGCGGCTTGCCGAGGAGGGCAACCGCGCGGCCGGGCGGCTGATTGAGATCACCGATTCCCCCTCGGATTTTTTGGCCACGATTCAGGTAGGGGTCACCCTGTCCGGCTTCCTGAACTCGGCGGTCGCGGCGGACAACTTCGCCGGCCCGGTAGCAGGGGCGCTCTCCTTCCTGCCGCTGCCGGCGGCGGCGGGGCGCAGCGTGGTGCTGGTGCTCATCACCATCATCATCTCCTATTTCACTCTGATTTTGGGCGAACTGGTGCCCAAGCGGGTCGCGATGAAGGACCCGGATGTGGTCGCGCTGCGGGTGGTCGGGATCATCTGGGGGATGTACCGGTTCTGCCGGCCCTTTGTCAAGTTTTTGGCGCTGTCCACCAATCTGGTGCTGCGGCTGTTCGGCATCGGCGCCGCCAAGGAGGAGGAGCCGGTCGATGAGGAGGATATCCTGATGATGGTGGAGGCCGGCGAGGAGGCCGGCGCGCTGGAGCCGCATGAGCGGGCGATGATCGAGAACATCTTTGAGTTCGACGACCTGCACGTCAGCGAGGTGATGACCCACCGCACCGACATCGCGGCGGTGGAGCGCACCGCAACCCTCGGCGAGCTGATGGAGATCCAGCAGCGGGAACGGTTCTCCCGGCTGTCGGTGTATGAGGAGGATCTCGGCGACATCGTCGGCATCGTGTATATCAAGGACCTGCTCCCGGCGCTGTCCGGCGCGGACGATAAAACAAAGACCGCGGCGGACTTTATGCAGCCGGTGCTGTATGTTCCCGAGAGTATGCGCTGCAGCGAGCTGCTGCGCCAGTTCCGGGAGCGCCGCCAGCGGATGGCAATCGTGGTGGATGAGTACGGCGGCACCGAGGGGCTTGTGACGATGGAGGATCTGCTCGCCTCGATCGTCGGGGAGCTGGACGACGAGCACGACGAGGACGAGGGGATTGTCCAGCTGTCCGAGAACAGCTGGATGCTGGACGGCGAGCTGGAGATTGACCGGGTCGAGCGGCTGCTGGGCAGCGACCTGTTTGAGAACGACGACTCGGACACCCTCAACGGCTTCATCACCAATATGCTTGGCAGAATCCCGACACAGGGCGAGGTGATCCCCCTCAAGACCGACGGCTGGATCTGCACGATTCTGGCGGCAAACCAGCGCTGTATCGAGCGGCTCAAGATCGAGCGCGCGCCGCAGCCCCAGCCGCCCGAAGAGGAGAAGGAGCCGCCGCGGGAGAAGCGGCAGAGACAAAAAAGGCAGGAGGAGAGGTAAGATGACGGCGTCGGAGCGCCTTTTGCGGTATGTACAGATCGGCACAATGAGCGAGGAGGAGAGCAGCGCAACCCCGTCCAGCAGCTGCCAGTGGGAGCTGGCAAAGCTGCTGGAGCAGGAGATGCGGGAAATGGGGCTGCAGGGGGTCACGCTTGCGGGCAACTGCACCGTCTACGGCCGCCTGCCCGCGTCGGCGGGCTGCGAATCGGCGCAGCCGGTGGCCTTTTTGGCCCACATGGACACCGCGCCCGCCTTTTCGGGCGCGGGGGTTTCACCGCAGATAATAGAGAACTATGACGGCGGCTGTGTCCCGCTGGGCACCAGCGGGCTGACCCTTGACGCCGAGCGGTTCCCGCATCTGCCCTCCCTGCGGGGCAAGACCCTCATCACCACCGACGGCACCACCCTGCTGGGGGCGGATGACAAGGCGGGCATCGCCGAGATCCTGACCATGCTTGAGCGGCTGATGGAAAAGAAGATCCCCCACGGGGAGATCGCCGTTGCCTTTACCCCGGACGAGGAGGTCGGGCGCGGCGCGCACGGGGTGGACCTCGCGCTGCTGGGCGCGCCGGTGGGCTACACGGTGGACGGCGGCGCGGTGGGCGAGCTGGAGTATGAGACCTTCAACGCCGCCGCGGCGCAGATCACGGTGAATGGGATCTCGGTACATCCGGGCTCCGCAAAGGGCGTAATGAAGAACGCGCTGCTGATTGCGATGGAGCTGAACAGCCTGCTGCCCGATGAGGTCCCGGCGAATACCGAGGGCTACGAGGGCTTTTACCATCTTGACCGGATGGAGGGCAGCGTGGCGTCGGCGAAGATGAGCTACATCCTGCGGGACCACGACCGCGCGCGGTTTGAAGCGCGAAAACAGACGGTGGAGCGGGCGGCCGCCGCAATCAATGCGAAGTACGGCGCCGGCACCGTGTGCGCCGAGATCAGCGATACCTATTACAATATGGAGGAGAAGATCCGCCCCCACTTTTACCTCATCGAGCGGGCCAAGGCGGCGATGGAGAAGCTGGGCGTCACCCCGGTTATCAGCCCGGTGCGCGGGGGGACCGACGGTTCCATCCTCTCCTACCGCGGGCTGCCCTGCCCGAACCTGTGCACCGGCGGCTATGCGTTCCACGGCCCGTGGGAGCACATCACCGCAGAGGATATGGACCGCTGTGTCGAGATTCTGCTGGGGATTGCGGCGGAGTTTGCGGCGGCAGAGGGCTGAGCGCGGCTATTATAAACCGGCTTTTCATGTCTTCTCTGCAGCGCCCGGAACGTCAAAGGGCGGCGCTGTATACAAGCGGATCCCGTTGTATGCGGCTTTGAGACGATGCGAGATCAAACTGCCCGGATAAGCGGCGAAAAAGGAGGCAAAAGATGCAATACAGAATCGACGGCACCCCGCTGCCGGTGGTAAGCTGCACCCTTGCGGCGGGCGAGACCATGATTACCGAAAGCGGCGGCATGGCATGGATGTCCCCCAATATGCGGATGGAGACCACCGGCGGCGGGATGGGCCGGATGCTGGGGCGGATGTTCTCGGGCGAATCGCTGTTTTTGAACCGGTACACCGCCGTGGGCGGCGAGGGGATGATTGCGTTTGCTTCCAGTTTTCCCGGTTCCATCATGCCGGTCGAGATCGCGCCCGGCAGCGGGCTGATCTGCCAGAAAAAGGCGTTTTTGGCCAGTGAGGCCGGGGTGGAGCTCTCGGTCTTCTTCCAGAAAAAGCTCGCCTCCGGCCTGTTCGGCGGCGAGGGCTTTATCATGCAGCGGCTCTCGGGCCGTGGCACGGCATTTTTGGAGATTGACGGCCACGCGATGGAGTATCAGCTCGCGGCGGGGCAGTCGCTGGTGGTGGATACCGGCTATCTCGCAGCGATGAGCGACAGCTGTTCCATTGAGGTCGTCACGGTGCCGGGGGTCAAAAATATGCTGTTCGGCGGCGAGGGGATCTTCAACACCGTCGTCACCGGACCGGGCAGGATCGTGCTGCAGAGTATGCCGGTCAGTGCGATGGCCGGCGCGCTGCGCCCCTTCTTCCCAACCTCCGGCAGCTGACGGCAAAAAGAGAAAAAGGATGAACCGCAGTGCGCCTGCGGTTCATCCTTTTTTGTGCTTTTGCTTTTCTGCCCGGGCGGAAAGGCTGCCCAGATGCCCGCAGCGGCGAACGTCCGCAGCCGCCGAGGGGCCGAAAACGGGGAGATTACCCCTCCTCGCCCTGCGCAAGATCATCGCGGATCTTGCCCGATCGGATGTTTGGCTCGAGATACTCCCGGTAACAGAAGTCCCACAGCGTTTTGGAGCCGCGCGGGGTCACCGCCTGACGCTGCAGAATCTCAGACAGGCGGGTGCCGTGCTCCTCCCACGCAATGCCGTCGGTCGCGGCGTTGAGCATGGTCGGCTGCAGGTTGTCCATCGTGCGGGCAAAGGCGGCTTCCGGGGTTTTGGCGGCTTCAAACTCCTCCCACAGCGCCCGCATCCGCTTGCCCTGATCTGCCGGCAGCATTGCGAACAGCCGGTCGGCCGCGGCGGTCTCCCGCTGGCGCTGGGTCTTTTTGCCCTCCTCGTCATAGGCGAAGGTGTCGCCGGCGTAGATCTCCACCAGATCGTGAATCAGCACCATCGACATGGTGTGCAGCAGGTCGATCTTCTCGTTGGCGTACTCACCCAGCAGCAGGGTCATCAGTGCCAGATGCCATGCGTGCTCGGCGTCGTTCTCCCGCCGCTTGCCGTCGGAGAGCAGGGTCTGGCGGGTGATGAATTTCTCCTTGTCGGCCTCCAGCAAAAAGGCCATCTGCTTTTGCAGCCGCTCAGGATCCTTTTTCATCGGCGTGCCCTCCCTCAGCCGGAGAGGCCGTCCGCCTGCCGGGCCATATTCTCCACGACGATGTCGTGGATATCCCCCAGCGACGCGCAGTACTCCAGCACCTTCCACGGTTCATTGGTGTGAAAATGGATTTTGATGAGATCCTCATCCCCGACGGCGAGCAGGCAGTCCCCCTCAAAATGGGAGGAGATGTAGCTGTCGATCTCGTCCTCGTCAAGGCCGGTCCCCTCGATCAACAGCTGGGTATCAAATTTATAGTCCAGCATAGCGTCCTCCTTTTACCCTCACAGACACAGGATGTTCTTTCTTCTAACTGCAGTATAGCACAAACCGCAGGGCGTGAAAAGCGGAAAAAGGGGCGGCGGATGGCCGCGCTCAGGCCCGCTGTGCCGCGTCGCCGCTGATTTTCTCCACCCGCTTGCGCCAGCTGCCCAGCGAAAACCGGATCAGGAAAACCACCGCCCGCAGGCACTCGTCCGCGGCCATTGCCCACCAGACGCCGGCCAGCCCCATGCCGAGGTAAACCCCCAAAAACCACGCGCCGAAAACCGAGACCCCCCACATACTGACCACGCCGAGCACCACCGGGAAATTGACATCCCCCAGTGCGACCAGGCAGCGGACCATCACGATGTTGACGCTGCGGCCGATCTCCAGCACAAGTTCGATCCGCAAAATCTGGCGGCCCAGCGCGGCGATGGCGGCGTCCGGGGTCAAAAAGTCAAAGATCGGTCCCGAAAAAAGCACGAGGATGGCGGTCACGGCAACCGATACGGCGCAGCTGACGGCGTCGGTGGTCCAGACATGGCGGGGGATTTCCCGCTTCCGGCCGCCGCCGACAAGATAGCCCAGCACGATCTGGGTGGCCTGCGAGATCGCCTGAGAGTAGAGGTAGCACAGGTTTGCCAGCATACCGCAGAACACCTTCGCCGCGACCACGGCGGTGCCCATCAGGTTGACCATCCGCAGGATGGTGATCTGGGACAGGTTATAGGAAAGCTCCTGCCCGGCAGAGGGCAGCGCAATCCGCAGCAGCCGGCGCGCCTCACCGTCCCCCGCCGGTGCAAGGTCGCTGTGGGACAGCCGGATGCCCAGCCGCCGGTGCAGCATCATCCACACCAGCACAAGGCCGATGCATTTGGAAAGGTCGGTGGAGATTGCGGCGCCCATCACCCCAAGGCGGGGGGCGCCCAGCAAGCCGTTGATCAGCACCGCGTTGCCGGCGATGTTGCAAAGGTTCATCACCGCTGAGACGGCGGTGACCTCCTTAACCAGCCCGTAGCTGCGCAGGATGGCGGCAAAGTTCATATACAGCCCCTGCACGAGAACCAGCGCGCCCACGGTGCAGGTATAGCCGCAGGCGAGGTCCATCACATCGGCGGGCACCTCCAGCAGATGGAACAGCGGCCTGCTGCCGGCGGTCAGAACAACGGTTGCAATCAGACCGCCGATGACGGCAATCAGGGTGGAGGCGCCGCAGACCCGCCGCACCCGCCGGGCATCGGCGGCGCCGATGGTCTGGCTGAGTACCACGGTGGTCGCGCCGGCGAGCACGCTGAGCAGGATGATGACAATATTCATCAGCTGGTTGCCGTTGCCGATGGCGGCGACGGCGCTCTGGGAGATGCGGCTGACCATGAACTGGTCGACATTGCCCACCAGCATCTGCAGCGCAAGCTCGATAAAGATCGGTCCCGACATCCGAAAAACGTCTGCGGCGGTGTAGTTTTCTTTGATCTGTATTCTCATAACAGGGTCCTTTCATCACAAAAAAGCGCCCCCCGCGCAGGGCCTCTTGCGGCCTGCGGCGCGCGGGCATCAGCCTTTTATTATAGCCGGATTTTTTTCGGTTGCAAGGGCGTTTGCAAAAAAATACAGGCAAAATGCAGTTTTTTCAACCTGTGGTCAAGAGCAAGGAAAGAAAGAAAAACTTTTGCGGAAAAGGGTTGCAAAATTTACATTTGGGGGCTAAACTGTTAAGAGCCGAAAGGCAAACCACCGCAGTAAAGGAGGGAAAACAGGTGGACACAGTTGGTCGAAGTACCGGGCGATGCGAGGATCCCCACCCATCGGCGCGCTGCCGCCTGTCTTTCCCTTTTCGGGGAGAACGGGCAGCGTTGCGCTGACCCAAAAGCCGCCGCGCCGTGCCCCTTGGTGCACCGCCGGCATGGGCTGAAGAGATGCCGATCCGTGCCCCTTGCGGGGTTCGGATGCCGGTGCGCTGAGGTGCGCCCTTTTCGCTGAATTTTGCGCTGAGGGCCTGCGCCGGCAGGCAGATGGGAGAGGATCGCCGCAGGATCTGCGCCGCACAGCGGCGCGGCGCCTGCGGTTTTGATTTTGCCGGGTATCTTCCTTGCCAAAACAGATGGGAGGAAAGCATACCATGGAGAGAAAAATGGATTTGGAGCAGCTGTGCCAGCTGGCGGACAGCCGTCAGCTGCGCCAGCTGCGGGAGGCGCTGGCAGGGATGCCGGCGGTGGATGTTGCGCAGTTTTTGGGAGATCTTGCGCCGGAGACGGCGCTGCTGGTCTACCGCACCCTGCCCAAGGAGCAGGCGAGCGAGGTCTTTTCCGAGCTGGACAGCGACCTGCAGCAGGTCATCATCGGCTCCATCACCGATGCCGAGCTGGGCGAGATCATGGAGGACCTGTATGTCGACGATGCGGTAGACCTGTTGGAGGAGCTGCCGGCCAATGTGGTCAAGCGGGTGCTGCGCAGCGCCCGGCCCGAGACCCGCGCGCTGATCAACCAGTTTTTGCAGTATCCGGAAAATTCCGCCGGCAGCCTGATGACCGCGGAGTTCACCGACCTGCGGGCGGGCATGACGGTCATGCAGGCGATTGAACACATCCGCCGCACCGGTGAGGACCGTGAGACCATCTACACCTGCTATGTGATTGACACGGTCCGCCGGCTGGAAGGGGTCGTCACCGTCAAGGACCTGCTGCTCGCGCCGGACGGGATGCTGGTGCGGGATCTGATGAACCGGGATGTGATCTCGGTCTCGACCCGGGAGGACCAGGAGACGGCCGCCCGGCTGATGAACAAGTATGATTATCTGTCGCTGCCGGTGGTGGATGATGAGGGACGTCTGGTCGGCATTATCACGGTGGACGACGCGATGGACGTCATGCAGGAAGAGGCAACCGAGGACATCGAGGTCATGGGCGCGCTGCATCCGTCCGAGCGGCCCTACCTCAAGACCGGTGTCCTCGCACTGGCCAAAAACCGGATCGTCTGGCTGCTGGTACTGATGGTGTCGGGGATGCTGACGGGGGGGATCCTCGGCCGGTATGAGGCGGCATTTGCGTCCATGCCGCTGCTGGTGACCTTTATCCCGATGCTCACCGACACCGGCGGCAATGCCGGCAGCCAGTCCAGCACCCTGATTATCCGCGGCCTTGCGGTGGGGGAGATCACCGGCAGGGACCTGCCGCGGGTCCTCTGGAAGGAGCTGCGGGTGGCCCTGCTGGTTGGGGTGATTTTGAGCGCGGTGAATTTTGTGCGGCTCATCCTGATCTATCCGGGCTGCGAGATGGTCGCGCTGACGGTGGCGGTGACCATGCTGTGCACCGTCGTCATGGCAAAGACAATCGGCGGGGTGCTGCCGCTGGCGGCGCGGGCGCTGCACGCGGACCCGGCGATCATGGCATCGCCGCTGATTACCACCATCGTGGATGCGCTCTCGCTGGTGATCTATTTCAGCATTGCGCAGCGGCTGCTGCCGATTTAAAAGAACAAAAAAGACAGGTAGGAGCAAACCATGCCCAGGGCACGCGCGTTCACCTGCGTGTATTTTTTTGTTGTCTGCGAGAGACACTTCCCGCAGCGGGAAGAAAAAATATAAAAAGAGGGAAAAGCAGCGGTATCTAAAAAATGTCAAGAGCCACTGCCGCCCGGCGCCCGCAGCGCGCGCAGCCGCCCCAGTACCCAAGCGCGCCCTGCGGCGAGCTGCGGTTCATCCGAGAGGCTCAGCGCGAAGTCCAGCCGCCCGAGCAGCGCGGCGAGGTATTCCTCCTCGCCGCGCGGGTCCCCGATGTGGGATAGATGGCCCGCCGCACCGTATTTTTGACAGTAGTAAAGCTCTGCGCGCAGCGCGCGGCGGGCGTCAGCATCCAACCGGGGCCGCAGATTTACCACAGCGCCGGTGACAATCTGGCGCTGTCCCTGCTTTGCAAAGCGGGTCTTGCGCGGGTTGAGGGCAAATCCCTCCCGCCACAGCGCGTCGGCAACCATCCGGATCACCGGTTCAGGGTCAAAGGCTCCCGAAAAGGTCATGTCGTCGCAGTAGCGGGTGTAGCGGATGTCCCGCGCGCGGCACCACTCCCCCACGGCGAGGTCAAAGTCCCGCAGCAACAGGTTTGCGATTGCGGGGGAGGTGGGGGCGCCCTGCGGCAGCCCGTCCTGATAGTAGCACAGGCAGCTGAGCAGCACCCGCAGCTTTTCGCTGTAAATTTCTGCGGGGAAGATCTTTTCCTTGATCTGGCTGTACCGCACGCTGTCAAAAAAGTGCAGGATGTCCAGCCGCAGCACCCCCTGCCGGCCGCAGTGGCGGAGGGCGTTCTTTCGGATATTTGCGCCGGGGCGGTAGGCGGCCGCGTAGGGGGAAACGGGGATATGGAAAAGCAGGACCCGCGCGATGGCGCGCTGGATCCGCTTTAAAATCGGGTCGGGGACGAAGAGAACCCGCACGCCGCCGTCCCGCTTTGGAATCTCGACCCGGCGGTAGTGCCGGCCAAGATGAAAGCTGACCGAAAACAGGGTCGAGGCGGGGATGCCAAGCTCCCGCGCCAAGGTCTCGGTCTGGGTATAGACGATCAAGGATGCTCCCTCCTCCCCGCCGGCAGCAGCGGTACAAAGCGTAGCGGGGCCGCGCAGCCGTATTTTTGAGCAAACACCGTTTGCGGTAATACGGCGAGCGGACCGGCTGAACGCCAGTGAATTGCTGTGGGATAGGACAAACCGGCGGCGACTCGCCGCCGGGGCCAAACAGGCTTTTGCTACCGGTTGCTGTAAGCCCAGTATAGCAGCAGAAAATCCGAAAGACAAGACGGGAAAAAGCAAGGGGGAAGAAAAAATATTATTTTTTTAAAAAAAGGCTTTTCTTTTTCTGAAAGTTGTGGTATTATATTTAAGCATCTTATGGAGGCGTAGCTCAGCTGGTCAGAGCGTTCGGTTCACATCCGAGAGGTCGCGGGTTCGAGCCCCTCCGTCTCCACCAGAAAGACTCCCCAAATTGCAGTTTAATGCAATTTGGGGAGTCTTTTTTGCAGATACGCGTAAATAGTGCAAAACACGGTATCTTGCCAAAATCTTCCAGTCAAAAGACAGGCCCCAAAAAAGTAGCTTTTCGGCTGATTTTTAGGCCGTTCAGCACAGCTCTTACAGTGACGCTGCCGTAGAAGGAGAATCTCTGCACTATTGCGGGTCAGCTTATGGTTCTCAGATGGGTTTAAAGATCCGCTCCAGTTCCCGTAAGTTTCGGTATCGGACCCAATCTGAGAAATCGGCTGCCGGTGCTTTCGGTAATGTTCATAAATCGCTGTAGATTCTTTTGGCAAAACTACAAGCATTTTCTGTTGAAACCGCAGGTGTTTTTGATATAGACAGTGAGTTGGAACTTTGGTTCTCGGGGCTTGGTAAGGTCAAATTTGAGTTTATCAGTAATGCAGATGTTGCGACCATCTGTAAAAATATTAGCGGGTTTGTGTTAAAGTAAATAAAAAACAATCTTCCTTTTTGTAGGAGGATTGTTTTTTTGTCTCAAAAAGAAAATCCCGTCGATTATCTCTGAAGAAGATCCAAAATAAAAATATTGGCATCTTCACGCTTAATGACTAAAATTTGCCGCGGCATCGCCTGCAAATTTTATCGGCAGAGCCGGGAAACTGTTGAAAGTGCTTGAAGTAATTCGTTTTCTCATGCTAAAATGAAACTTAAATAAGGCTTTTGCTGGTCAGAAAAGCGGAAGCCGCACCGGGAAGGTGTATAAGGGGAAAAGATTGGAGGATATCAAATGATGAAAAAGGTTCGTCTTCTTGCCGTGCTCGCGGCGATGGCGGTCTTCCTGACCGCCTGCGGCGGCGGTTCAAGCTCCGGCTCGGGTTCGTCTGCCGGCGGTCAGGATGCCGGCGCAGCCGGTGCATCGCAGGCGGAAAATCAGCAGGGTGCGTTCACCGTCGAGACCATCCACACCGACATTCAGGCGGGCGGCGTCATCAATACCGAGGGATACGGCAGCCTCTCACAGACCGACCCGACCTGGCAGACTGCGCCCCAGTATGCGCTGATTGACGCGGACGGGGAATTTGTATTTGACTATGGGGCGTTTCCCTGCCGGATCGAAATGTATGACGGGGTCTTTGTCAATGGAATTGTGCAGGATCAGGTTGAAGGCCGGTCCAGCGGCGAGTACAGCCTGTTTGACCTGAGCGGTGCGCAGATCATCGACCAGACCTATGACTACCTTAACTTCTTCAATGGACATGGCGTCGGCATCACCCGCACCCAGACCGGGGAGGACGCCTTTGAGTATGTGGATGAACAGGTGGTCATCAATGCCGCCGGCGAGGAGGTCTTGACCCTGCCCGACGGGTTTAATATGGAGATCAGCATAGGCGGCGGAGATTTTGAGTTTGAGCTGCGCACTTGGAGGACGAACTATTTTGGAACTGTCGGCGGGTATGGGGATGGCCTTCTGTGGGTGGCCACCGCCGCCGACATTGAGCAGAACATCTCCGAGGCGCAGGGTTTGACCAAAGAGACCCCGGGTGTTCTTGAAAAAGGCGATCAGATGTCCTGTTATGGCGGCCCCTATTGCGGCTATGTCGACCTGCAGGGCAACGTGGTGATTCCACCTCAGTATTACAGCGTCCAGGCTTTTTCTGAGGGCTTGGCCGCGGTGCGGGAATATGTGGCGCCCGCTGTGCCGATTGAGGAGCTCTCCTACGGCGCCGATCTCGGCGGGCTGTGGAGTTATATCAATACGGAGGGCGAGAAGGTATTCGGCGGCTATACCGCTGCGTCTATCTTCAAAAACGGCTATGCCTATGTGGCAAACGAGGAGGGCAAATACGGCTATATCGACCAGCAGGGCGAGGTCGTGGTTCCGATGATGTATGACGCCGCTTTCGGCGCGGGGGACGGTCTGTTCTCTGTGGGCCAGAACATGGGGGACCAGATCCGTTACGGCATGGTGGACGCGGACAACAACATTGTCGTGCCGCTGGAGTATGATGATATCTCCGCCTTCTGCAATGGGGTCGCCTACGCCATCAAGGACGGGACGGTCGACATTTTGAAGATCTGCTGAGGGCTTTTTAACGCCTGCGCGCTGCGGCGGCCCCGGTGCCCGGCGGGATCACCGGGGCAGGCGCTGCGTGCACCGCGGCGAAAAACGGCGCGGATCCTCGAATTTGCTCTTGAAAAAAAGGCGTCAAAATGGTACGCTATATTAGTTATGAAAAGCGCTGTACACAGATGCGGCGCGCCGGCGGGGCTTTGCGATTTTAATTGTGGCGGGCCCCGTCTTTGATTTGCGGCAAAAAGCGGAAGAATAGCGGGGTGTAGGGATGGACAAGATCGGGTTTGACAACGAGCTGTACATGAAAAAGCAGAAGGAGCATATTCTGGAGCGGATCGAGGGCGCGAAGGGGAAGCTCTATCTCGAGTTTGGCGGCAAGCTGTTCGACGATTACCACGCGGCGCGGGTGCTGCCCGGCTTTGATGTGAACGCCAAGATCAAGCTGCTGTACGAGCTGCGGGAGATGGCGGAGATCATCTTTGTCGTATCGGCCGGTGATATTGAAAAGACCAAGATCCGGGCGGATCTGGGCATCACCTACGATATGGACGTGCTGCGGCTGATTGACGACATCACCCATCTGGGCATCAGCGTCAACAGCGTGGTCATCACCCGGTATGCGGGCCAGCCGGCGGCGGACGCCTTTTTGGCGAAGCTGACCATGCGCGGGGTCAAGAACTATGTCCACAAGCCGATCAAGGGCTACCCCACCGACATCGATTACATCTGCAGCGAGAACGGCTTTGGCGCCAACCCCTATGTTGAGACCACAAAGCCGCTGGTAGTGGTCACCGCGCCCGGCCCGGGCAGCGGCAAGCTGGCCACCTGCCTGTCTCAGGTCTACCACGAGACGGTGCGGGGCGTCCCGGCGGGATACGCCAAGTTTGAGACCTTCCCCATCTGGAACCTGCCGCTCAAGCACCCGGTCAATCTCGCCTACGAGGCGGCGACCGCCGACCTCGCGGATGTGAACATGATCGACCCCTACCACCTCGAGGCCTACGGCAAGACGACGGTCAACTACAACCGGGATGTGGAGGCGTTCCCCATCGTCCGCAGCACCCTGTCGCGGATCTCGGGCGGCGCTTATGATTACAAGAGCCCCACCGACATGGGGGTCAATATGGCGGGTTATGCCATCTTTGACGACGAGGCGGTCCGCCGCGCGAGCTGTCAGGAGATCATCCGCCGTTACTTCGCCGCGAAATGCGCCCACCGTCAGGGCAAGGGGGACGAGGCCGCGGTCGAGAAGATCCGGATGATTATGCAGCAGCTGGAGATCACCCCCCACGACCGCGCGGTGGTGGATCCCGCGATGGAGAAGTCCCGCCGGACCGGGATGCCGGCGGCGGCGATTGAGCTGCCGGATGGGCAGGTGGTCACCGGCAAGGCGAGCGACCTGATGAGTGCGACCTCCTCGGTGGTGCTCAACGCGATCAAGGCGCTGACCAAGATCGACGACGACCTGACCCTGATCAGCCCGATCATCCTCGAGCCGATTGTCAAGCTCAAGACCCAGATCCTCAACGGCCGCAGCACCCTGCTCAAGCTGGACGATGTGCTCACCGCGCTGTCCATCTCGGCGGCGACCAACACCCTGACCGACCGGGCGATGGCGGCGCTGCCCCAGCTGCGGGACTGCGAGTTCCACTCCACCCAGATGCTCCACTCCGGCGACGAGGGCACCCTGCGCCGGCTGGGCCTGCGGGTCACCTGCGAGGCGGTTTACCCCGGCAAGGACCTTTTCTTCTAAGCAAAATTTTTCAGGACGGAATACAAAAGAGGGCGTTCTCCCGGCTCGGCCGGAGAGGCCCTCTTTTTTGCGGGGGATCGGAGGATCACGCCGCGCCGGCGGTGAAAAGTAGGTGAAATTTTCCTTTTTTTCAGCTTCCTTAAGAAAATTCTAAGCAATTTGAGGTAAGATAATATCGGCCGGATTGTAATAAACCGGCAGAGATTCTCGTTTCTGTAAATGCAAGAAGATAGATCCCGGGCGGCGCGGCCGCTTGGGAGAAAGGGGAGGGAACTGCAGATGACACAGCAGATGGTCTTTTGGATGATCGACCTGCTGATCCCGGGCGGGATGGCGGCGATCGGCATGGCATGGAGAGGGCTTGTGCCCAGACGCCCCTGCCCGGGCCGGGGATACTGCACCCCGCGCAGTATGCGCGGCGGCACCGCGTGGCGGTTTGCGCAGCGCTGTTTTTCCGAGCTGTGTGTGCGGTTTGGTTTTGCGCTGATTCTGCTGGTCAGCGCGGATCGGGCAATCAATCTTGCGACCCATCTGATGCCGGCGGCGCGGCTGTCCTATCTCAATACGGGGATTGCGATCTTCCTGTTCCTGTCGATCGTGCCGCTGGTGGAGCTGAACCTCATCGGACGGTTTGGACGGGAGGAGTCCCTGCGGCGGCCCTGCGCACAGAATGGATGAGTGCACCGGGGACGGCAATTTTTAAAACAAAAGGGCACGGCAAAGTCAGAATCTTCATTCGCCTTTGCCGTGCCCTTTTTATCTTGCGGATTACGACCTCACCCAGAGCATCCGGTTATTCTCAAAAAGAAAATTCATCCGACCGGTGTCCCGCAGCCATGCCAGATAGGAGCGCACGGTGCCGCCGACCAGCAGATACTGTTCCAGACTCATCTGCAG
Source organism: uncultured Pygmaiobacter sp. (assembly GCA_944386515.1). GTDB lineage: Bacteria > Bacillota > Clostridia > Oscillospirales > Ruminococcaceae > Pygmaiobacter. Next base: position 7,281 of record CALXBJ010000014.1, on the reverse strand, counting down.
CCGGTAGGAGGTAAAAAGCTGCCCGAGCAGCTCCTCAAAGCCAATCGGCTCGGCGCAGAGGGAGAGGATCTTCTCCGCAATCTCATGCACCTTGTCGATGTTGTACTGGGCCAGCGGCGCAATCTCCCCGGTGGCTTCTGCGTGCGAGGGGACAAAGACCCGCGCGGAGAGGCCCTTGACCTTTTCAAGGGTCTCGAGATAGGCGCCGACATCGTAGATGAAACTGATTTGGTATTTTTCCAGCGTCTCCCGGCTGGAGAGGCAGTCGGCGAGATAGACCACATCGTCGGGGGTCCGCAGCCCGACCATATCAAAGAAGTGGCCCGGCAGCGGCAGGATGGAAAAGCCCTCCGGCAGCACCGCCTCGGTCAGCGGCTCTGCGTCAGAGCTTTGCGCCATCAGGAATTTGTGCCGCAGATCCCGGAAGGGATACCCGCCATAGAGAAAGGCCGGCTCCAAAACCGGGTTGCGGGTGATGCAGCAGTCAATCCCCGGCGCGTAGATGCGGCAGCCGGTCTGCCCCTGCAGATAGCGGTTCCCGCCGATGTGGTCGGCGTTGGCGTGGGTGTTGTAGATTGCGGTCAGGCGCCACCCCTTTGCATCCAGCAGCTGGCGGACCTTCCGCCCGGCATCCTTGTCGTTGCCGCTGTCGATCAGACAGACGTCGGTCTCGTTCAGCCGGAAAAGCCCGATCTTTGCGGGGCTTTCCAGATAGTAGCTGTTCCCGTATGCTTGTGTCAGCTCGTACATTGGGACACTCCTCTCCGATTGCGGCGAATTGCCGGTCAAGAAACACGGCGGGCAGGCCCGCAAATGGCCGCCCGCCGCAAGGTGTTTATTGCATTGCAGAAAAAGCGGTTTACACCTCCGCCGCGGCGGGCGCAGCGGACGCAAAGGCCGCGTAGGGATCCTGCACCCATTCGGTGCGGGAGGAGGGCGCGCTGTTTGCGCTGTGGGCCAGCCGCTCTCTGGCGACGCTCAGCATCAGCTTGATCCGGTTTTCCTGATTGACCCGGGTCGCGCTGGGGTCATAGTCGATGGCGACGATATTTGCCTCGGGGTAGACCGCGCGGATGCGGTTCATCATCCCCTTGCCGCAGATGTGGTTGGGCAGGCAGCCAAAGGGCTGCGCACAGATGATGTTGTCAAAACCGTGCTGCTCCAGCTCCATCATCTCGGCGGTCAGCATCCAGCCCTCGCCCATCTTCGCGCCCCGGCCGATGATCCCCTCCGAGCACTGCATCGTGGAGGAGAACTTCGGCGGCGGGGTCAGGCCGGGATATTTGGAGATTGCGTCGATCATCATCTGCTCCCGCTTGGCAAAATAGTTCATCACCAAGCCGTAGACCGCCTTGGCAGCCTTGCTGCCGCCGTACAGGTCGATGGTGGCGGGGCCGTTCGCAACGCAGTAGAGGATAAAGCCCAGCAGCCCCGGCACATTGACCTCGCAGCCCTCGTTTGCGAGGAACCGCTCGAGCTGGTTGTTGCCCAGCGGGGAGTACTTGATGTAGATCTCGCCCACGATGCCGACCTTGACGCGGGGGGTGCGGGTGACGTGCAGCTGGGAGAAGGTCTTGGCAATCGCGTCGAAGTTGCGTGCCATCTCCTTTTTGGAGCAGCCGTGCCCGGTGGCAAACTGGTCGCTGAGCATCTCAACCCAGTATTTCACCAGACGGTCGGCGTCCCCGCGGCGGTCCTCATAGGGGCGGGTCTGGTTGGAGAGCAGCATCAGCATAGCCCCGTAAAACACCGCGCCCAGCACCTTCTGGATCAGCGGCAGCGACAGCTGGAACCCGCTGTCCCGCTCAAGGCCGGAAAAGTTCAGCGACACCACCGGTACCTGCCCGTAGCCCGCCTTTTTGAGCGCCTTGCGCAGCAGGTGGATGTAGTTGGACGCGCGGCAGCCGCCGCCGGTCTGGGTGATCATCAGCGCGGTGTGGTCCAGATCGTATTTGCCGCTGTTGAGCGCGTCGATCATCTGCCCGATGACCAGCAGCGCGGGGTAGCAGGTGTCGTTGTGGACGTATTTCAGCCCCGTCTGCACCACCGACGGGCCGTCGTTGGTCAGCACCTCGACATCGTATCCCTCCTGCAGCAGCAGCTTCTCGATCAGCGCGAAGTGGATCGGCAGCATCTGGGGGATCAGGATCTTGTGGGTCAGCCGCATCTCCTTGGTAAATTTGGGATAGGACAGCCGGGGGCTGGTTTGGATCTCGGACATGAGGGTCGAACTCCTTTCATAGAACAGGCGGAACCGCAGAACCGCAGAACAATAAAAACAGTGCAGGGGAAAAGCCGCAAAGCGGCAAACTCAGCGGCCGATGGCGGCCAGCAGGCTGCGCAGCCGGATGTTGACCGCGCCGAGGTTGGTGATCTCGTCGATCTTGATCTGGGTGTAGATCTTGCCCTTCTCCTGCAAAATCGCCTTGACCTCGTCGGTGGTGATCGCGTCCACCCCGCAGCCAAAGCTGACCAGCTGCACCAGATTCATATCCGGCTGGGTGGTTACATAGGCGGCGGCCGCATACAGCCGGCTGTGATAGGTCCACTGGTTGAGAACCGCCACCTTCTGCGGGCCGGCCAGATAGGCGACGCTGTCCTCAGATACCAGCGCCGCGCCGTGGCCGCAGATCAGTTTGTCGATGCCGTGGTTGATCTCCGGGTCGAGGTGATAGGGGCGGCCGCTGACCACAAGGATCGGCATATTGCGCTCCCGCGCGGCGGCAATCACCCGCGCGCCCTCCTCACGGATGCGGCCCATGTACCGCTCATACTCCGCATAGGCAGCCTTGGCGGCGCGGCGGACCTCGCCGGCGGTGATGCCGTCAAAGTATTTGGACAAAATCGCCGGCATCCGGGCGATAAAGTCCCGCTCCCGATGGATCCCGACATAGTCATAGATGAAGGTCTTGCCCGCAAGGCAGCGGCAGTTTGCCGCGATGACCTCGGGATAGTAGGCGACGACGGGGCAGTTGTAGTGGTTTTCCCCCATCCCCTCATCGAGGTTGTAGGACATACAGGGGTAGAAGATGGTGTTGACCCCCTCCATCGAGCAGAGCCGCTCGATATGCCCGTGCAGCAGCTTTGCGGGGAAACAGACGGTGTCGGAGGGGATGCTGCCCTGCCCGGCGAGGTAGAGCGCCCGGCTGGAGACCCCGCTGGTGACCACCTCAAAGCCCAGCTTGGTGAAGAAGGTGTGCCAGAAGGGCAGCAGCTCATAGAGGTTAAGCCCCATCGGCAGCCCGAGCTTGCCCCGCGGGCCGGCGACGGGTTTATATTCCGCAAGCAGGCCGCGCTTGAATTCGAACATATTCAGCTCGCCGGCCGCCTGCTTGCCGGCCAGCGGCTTCTCGCACCGGTTGCCCGAGATGAACCGCCGCCCGCCGTCGAACAGGTTGACCGTCAGCTGGCAGTGGTTGCCGCAACCGTTGCAGGTGACCGCCTTGACCTCATGGGTGAAGCTGCGCAGCGCGCCGGCATCCAAGAGGGTACTCACAGCGCCCGCCGCGGCCTTCTCGCGGCCGTACAGCGCCGCGCCGAACGCGCCCATCAGGCCGGCGATGTCGGGGCGGATGACCTCGACCCCCATCTCCTTTTCAAAGGCGCGCAGCACCGCCTCGTTGTAGAAGGTGCCGCCCTGCACCACGATCCGGCGGCCAAGCTCCTCGGGGGAGGAGGCGCGGATCACCTTGTACAGCGCATTCTTGACCACGCTGATCGACAGGCCGGCGGAGATGTTCTCAATCGAGGCGCCGTCCTTCTGCGCCTGCTTGACGCTGGAGTTCATAAAGACGGTGCACCGGCTGCCGAGGTCCGCCGGACGGTCGGCAAAGAGGCCCAGCTTTGCAAACTCCGGCACCTCATAGCCCAGCGCGTTGGCAAAGGTCTGAAGAAAGCTGCCGCAGCCGGAGGAACAGGCCTCGTTGAGGTAGATGTCGCTGATGGCCCCCTTTTCGACCTTGAAGCACTTCATATCCTGCCCGCCGATGTCGATGACAAAGTCGACGTCCGGCATGAAGTGTTTTGCGGCGGTGAAGTGGGCGACCGTCTCGACTACCCCAAAGTCCAGCGAGAAGGCGTTCTTGACGATCTCCTCGCCATAGCCGGTCGCGGTGGCGCTGGCGACCTGCAGGTCGGGTTTCTTCTCGTACAGGTCCAGCAGAACCTGCCGGATAATCGGGACGGGGTTTCCGCTGTTGGGCTGGTAGCTGGTGTAGAGCAGCTTGCCCTCGCCGTCGATCACCGCCGCCTTGACGGTGGTCGAGCCGGCGTCGATGCCGATATGTACCGGCCCCTTTGCGTCGGCCAGCTCCCCGCGGGGGACCGCCGCCTGCGCGTGCCGCGCGGCGAAGGCCTCATACTCCTCCTCTGAGGAGAACAGCGGGTCGCTGGTGGCGTAATCGGCGGTCGCGGAGTAGTTGTTCAGGCTCTCGACCACATCCTCGAGGTCGAATGCCTCGTCGGAATAGAAGGCCGCGCCCAGCGCGACATAGTACAGCGAATTCTCCGGCAGGGTGCCGGTGACCCCGAGCGCATCGTCAAAGCTCTGCTTGAGCTTTGACAAAAAAGTGATCGGCCCGCCCAGATACAGCACGTTGCCCTCAATCGGCCTCCCCTGTGCAAGGCCGCCGATGGTCTGGTTGACCACCGCGGCAAAGATCGAGGCCGCGACATCCTCCTTGCGGGCGCCCTGATTCAGCAGCGGCTGGACGTCGCTCTTCGCGAAGACACCGCAGCGGGAGGCGATGGTGTACAGCTTGTCGCTGTGCAGCGCGGCCTCATTCATCTCATCGGGGGTCATCTTGAGCAGAGTGGCCATCTGGTCGATGAAGGCGCCGGTGCCGCCGGCACAGCTGCCGTTCATCCGCACGTCCATGCCGCCGGTCAAAAAGAGGATCTTGGCATCCTCGCCGCCCAGCTCGATGACGACATCGGTGCCGGGGGCCAGCCGCTGCGCGGCGACCCGGGTGGCAAAGACCTCCTGCACAAAGGGCAGATGGCAGGCATCGGCAAGCCCCATGCCCGCCGAGCCGGAGATTGCCAGCACCGCGTGCCGGCCCGAGACCTCCTGCGCAATCCGGCGCAGCACCTCGGCCGCCTTGGCGACAATGTGGGAGTAATGGCGCTCGTAGGATTGATAGACAATCGCGCCGTCGTTGTCCAGAACAACGCATTTAATGGTGGTAGAACCAATATCAAGACCGATCTTCACAGTAGTTCCTCACAGACAAATTTAGAAGTATTCAACAAAAAACGCCAAAAAATTTTGGCAGGGTAAAATCCAATCAATGTAATATTGTACACCACCCGCGGGCAAAAAACAACCGATGCGCTGTAAAAAAAGGATGAAATTTCACAGTTTATAAAAAGGTGTCAAAGGCGCTGCGCGCTGCGTGCTGCCGATGGACGATTTCCTGATTTTATAGAGAGGGCGCACACCGTCGCGCACAGCCGCGACGCCGCATTTTTCAGCGGGCTTTTGCCGCCCACTGCCGAACGACCCCAAAAGATGCCGAATGATACCATTTCACCTCTGGTTCATGGTATAATGGAGCTGCGGGCCGCGGGTCCGCGGGATTTTTCAGACGAGGAGGGCGATGGCGCCTTGGGTAAAATCAAGATGATCTGTGTGGACCTCGACGGGACGCTGCTCTGCGACGACCACCAGACAATCCCGGCGGCAAACCTTGAGGCGATTCGGGAGGCAGCGCAGGCAGGGGTCGCGGTGGTGCCCTGCACCGGGCGGATCTTCTCGCGGGTGCCGGCGTCGGTGCGGGCGGTGCCGCAGCTGCGGTATGCGATTGTCATCAACGGCGCGCAGGTGCTGGATATCTGGGAAAATAAGGTTCTTTACAGCGCCTATCTGCCGGTGGAGACGGTGCTGCGGGCCATGGATCATTTTGCGCCGCTGCAGCTGATGCCCGAGGTCTATCAGGATGACCGGATGCTGATCCAGAAAGACGACCTTGAAAGGCTGCTCAAGACCGGCATGGAGCGGGCGCATCTGGAGTATATGCTGCACGAGGAGCGGCCGGTGGAGGATCTGCGGGCGCATCTACTGGCGCGCCCGGAGGGTCTGTGCAAGCTGCAGTTCCCGTATTTTGAATCCCTCGCACAGCGGGATGCCGTGCGGGCGGAGCTGGAGAGCTGGGGCGGCCTGAAGATGTCCTACTCGATGGAGCGCAACCTCGAGATCAATGATGAAAATGCGACCAAGGGGCAGGCAATCCGCGCGCTGAGCAAGGCGCTGGGCCTTGGCCTCGATGAGGTGATGGCGATTGGCGACGGGGAAAACGACCGGGATATGCTCACAACAGCCGGCTGCTCGGTCGCGATGGGCAACGCCGCACCCTCGATTCGCGTGCTGGCCGCCCATGTGACCGGCGGCAATGAGGAAGGCGGGGTCGCGATGGCGATCCGTGCCGCGCTGAGGGGAGGGGAAGACGGATGGACTGGCTGAGAGAACTTGCCGATTTTGCGCCGCAGGACGAGGCGGAGCGGGAGGAGCAGCGGGTGCTGCTGGATTACTGCCGCACCTTCCCGCAGAATATCCTCACACGGGAGAATGAGTTTGCGCATCTGACCGCAAGCGGTTTTATCCTCGACCCCTCGCTGGAACAGATGCTGATGGTCTACCACAACATCTATGACAGCTGGAGCTGGACCGGCGGCCACTGCGACGGGGACCCGGATTTTCTCGCGGTCGCGCTGCGGGAGGCGCAGGAGGAGACCGGCCTGACCCGGCTGCGCCCCCAGACGGGGAAGATTATCAGCCTTGACCTGCTGCAGGTGAACGGCCACCGCAAACGGGGAAAATACGTCTGCCCCCATCTGCACCTCTCGGTGGCCTATCTGCTGATTGCCGACGACACCCAGCCGCTGCGGTCCAAGCCGGACGAGAACAGCGGCGTCGCGTGGTTCCCGCTGGGCCGGCTGGAGGAGATCTGCAGCGAGCCGCTGATGCTGCCGGTTTACAAAAAGATCATCCGCCGGGCGCGGGAGCAGGCGGGCCTTCCCGCGGCGGAGGGGATTTGAGCCCGGAGGGCTGGCAAAAAAGCGCTGCGCCCTTTGCTCTCGGGCTTCGATGACTTCTGCCCGCTGTGCGCCCCTGCGCCGTGACGCAAAAAAAGGCGCGCGCCGGCAGGGGCTATTTTCCCGCGGCGATGGCGCGGTTTGCAGCGGGCGGGCCCTCTCGCCGCACCCTGCCGGTGATGCGGGAAGGACGCGCGCAGTGCCGACCCGGAGGGCGAAAAACGAAGTGATGCAAAAAACACCCTGTTT
>CALXBJ010000013.1 GCA_944386515.1 uncultured Pygmaiobacter sp. | reverse complement strand
TATTGAACCGGGTGTTCCAGTCCTCCACCGCCCCGCGCACCCGCGCGGTGTTCGGCAGCAGCAGATAGCAGTGGCCGCCGCCGCTGTACAGCAGGTTCGCGCGGCTCACCCCGCAAAGGCGCAGCAGCTCGTCGAGATAGTGCTCCATCGCGAGCTCGAGAAAGAAGGACCGGCTGCGCAGCGCCCGCAGCGCGCCCTTGGTCATCACGGTGTAGATGAACTTCTGCACGCCGGAAAAGTCGGCGGAACAGAGCAAAAACAGCTCCTGTTCAAAGAGCGTTTCCTCCCCGAGGAACGCATCGGCATTTTGCCCGGCATTCTGCCCGGCATCATGCCCGGCATCCGCCAGCACCTCGCCGATGCAGCCCGCTGCCGCGGCGGTCAGCTTGAAGAGGTCAAAGAGGGAGAGATCCTCCGCCCCCACCCCGGCGGGGAGGTTTGCGGTGTACCGCTCGAGCACCGGCAGCAGCGGGTCGACCCAGTCCGGGCCGACGCCGAGACTGCCGAGCGCCGAGAGTAGGCCGTCCAGCAGCTTTTTGCAGTCCTGCGCCCCGAGCGGCGCGGCGCCGGCGCGCGGCATACGCAGCGCGCCGTCCTGCTGTGCCGGCTCCACCGACCATCCGCCGTGCTCCCCGTTGAGATGGGTGAACACCGGCGACAGCGGCGGCAGCGCGGCGGAGCCAGTATACTCTGTCACCCCCGTGCCGGCGGCGGCGATCCGCGCCGCGGCGCAGAGGATGGCCGCATCCCCCGGCTGCGCGGGCGGCGTCTGCTGCTCCGACAGCGCCCAGTCCCGCTGCTGGGGCTGCAGCGCCGCCGTAAACCGCCGCAGCGCGTCGCCCTGTGCGACCTCCCCCATCCCCGCCCGGCGGGCGAGGGTGCCGACGGCGCGCAGCAGCACGGCGAGGGTCAGCTCAAAGGTCTGTTGCCGCAATCCGCATCTCCCCCTTTTTCTCTGTCTTTTGTCCCCTTACGGGGCTGTGCCGCAATCCCATAGCTTTGCTATGTTTACATATAGGACATAAAAATTATCCGTCCCCTTGCGGGGTTCTGCTCTGACTTGTTAGCACTGACGATCAGACTGAGACTATTATCATGTTTCCGTCCCCTCGCGGGGATCTGCTGTAACTATCAGCATATCAGACTTTTTTCAAACACATCGGTTTCCGTCCCCTCGCGGGGATCTGCTGCAACAGTCTCAGTGATGGGCGGCGTACCGTACAGCTGGTTTCCGTCCCCTCGCGGGGATCTGCTGCAACTTTTGACGATTCCTCTATTTGTGACTTTATCAATGTTTCCGTCCCCTCGCGGGGATCTGCTGCAACGTGCCCGCGTTTGTCTATGCTTTGCGTCAGGCGTTTCCGTCCCCTCGCGGGGATCTGCTGCAACGGCAAAACTGCCGAAAAATTCGCTGTTTTGACGCCGATTTTTCATCAGCTCAGACATTCTTTTTTCCTTTTGTGCCAAAATGCGGGCCTTTTTTGCAGGGATCTTTTCAAAATCCACTCTTTTTGGGGTGCGAAGCCCTGTTTTCCTGCCCCAAAATGGTGCGCCGGTCCCGGGGGGTCGCACCGGGCGGCGGGGTCATCGGCTCTGCTCGATCTGCCTTGTCAGGACATCGTTGAGCTTGGCATAGCCGTCCCAGCGGTAGCTTCTGCCGGCCGCCTGCGAAAAGCACTGTTTGAGCAGCTGCTGCGCCTCCTCCAGCGTGATCCTGCCGCCGGTCCACTCCTGGATCTGCCGGCGGGTGATCGGGGTGATCTGGTGCGCCGCGCAGTTTCGCACCGACCGCTCAAAATCGCGCAGCCGCTGAAAGGGTCTGGTATCGATGCGCCGGTTTTGCTGGGTGCGGCAGTAGTCAAGGATCTTCACCATGATGTCGGCCCCCAGCGCCGTTTCCCGCAGCCCATTTCTCCGATAGGAGCCGCGCAGATACTCCGCCAGCGCGGGGTCCTGCTCGTTGATCCGCTCCGGGCTGATCATCCACTCCGCCCCCTGCGCGCGCCGGGTGCAAAGGCTATAAACATCCAGCCGGGCCAGCTGGCGCAGCGACAGCGCCAGCAGTGCGACCAGCGCCGGGGAGATGGCCCGGGCATAGTCCCCCAGCGCCTCCCGCCGGATCAGGGTGTCCAGCATCAGGATATACTCGTACCCTTCGCGCGCGCCGTCCCGCGCCTCCTCAAAGCAGCCGGATACCAGCCGCGCCGCCTGCTGCGTCTCGAGGGTCAGCCGCAGCTTGGCCGCCCGCAGCGTCTGCAAAAATACCTCGCTGAACAGCTCGGGCGCGCCCTCGGCGAGGGTGAGCGCCGCGGCATAGTCGAAGTTTGCGATCAGGGTGAGGATGTTCTTTTTCAGAATTGCCGCCTGCGCGTTCTCTCCCCCCACCTCGCTGCAGCGGTTTTCCGCGTCGGGGGCATTGTCCTCCAGCGCGGCGAACAGCGCATCAAAATCCGGGCGCGCCGAAGCGGCGAGATGGTCGCTCTCATTTGAGCTTCCCGCCGGCGTCGCCACCTGAATCGCCCGGATGCGGAAGGGCAAGATCGCCTTGAGCAGGTAGAGCGAGGCCTCCATCTGCGGCGTGCCGGAGGTGATGTTCACCAGCAGCTCGCAGGCGGGGTACTGCCGGTGCAGCTCCTCCAGCGCGGCGCGGAACGGCTCGTCATAGATCTCAAACCGGTGCACCTCCCGCAGCGTCTCGTCGCCGCAGACCTCGTATTCGGTATCCGGGCTGACCCGGCGGGCCATCTCGAGATACCGGTCGTCCTGCCGGTGCAGCGCATAGGTCTCCTGCGTCAGATAGAGCACCGCCTTGCGCGGCTTGTAATGGCGCAGGATATGCAAAAACGGGCCGTCGGCATTCGCCCGCACCGGGTCGGTGCGGCCAATCGGGCTGAACAACACATACTGCTTCAAACTGCTCCCCTCCACCCGGCGGTCCCTCTTCTCCCCGCGCCGCCAAAAACTGACTTCAGTATACCAGAAATTGCCCTTTTAAACAAGATTTTGCACGGCCCGCCGGCTCTATGCCGCGGCGGGGATTGCAAAGAGCCATACACAGGTCTAAAATGAAGGAAACGGGATCCGACTGCATTCTGGCCGGCGCGGACGGCAAAGGGAAAACGGCCGGCCGGGCCGAGGGATCTCGGCGCCTCGCTCTCCCCCGTGCAGGCGGGCAAAACGCCTTTTTCCGCCTTGAAGGGATTTTAGCGCTCTGTCGGGAAACTCTTCCATGAATGGATTCTCCCGCCGTGCGAGCCGGCGCGCTTTGGTTGCTCTTTCGCTTCAAAAATGCTATTCTTTGTATCAGCCTATTTTCGCCTTGAGGGGCAAGCATTCCATTTTAAAATGACAGCCTGCCCCTTTGGCTTTGCGCCGCTGAACCCAATCTTACAGGAGGGCCTTTTGGATGGATCTGACAAAACCGCTTCCCCGCGCGCTGCGTGCTGCCGCCGGGCTCTGCGCCGGGCTGCTGGCCGCGGTCTTTCTCGTTTCGCTCTCGCTTGCCGGCGGCAGCGTCTTTGCCTTCGCGCGGTATGCGGCGGTCTTTTTCTTCTGCCTACTGCCCGGGCTGCTGCTCGCTGAGCTGCTCTGGCCGGATCTTGCCGCCTCCGGCCGCCCCGCCGCAGCGCTGCTGCTCGGCGCGGCGGTGCTGCTGCTCTCCTATCTGACCTTTGGGCGGCTTGCGCCGATGGCCACCGCGCTGCCGGTCCTGCCGCTCGCGCTGTGGGAGCTGGTGCGGCTCTGGCGGCGACGGGGCCCGCTGCTTGCCTCTCTGCGCCGCTTTCGCCCGAGCTATGTCCATCTGCTGCTCCTGCTCGCCCTCTGCGGGGGGCTGTTTGTCTATCTCTTCTCCGGCATCTTCACCTTCGCCCGGGCTTCCGCCGCCGGGAATATGACCTACCATCAGGATATGATGTGGAGCGTCGGCAACGCGGCGGCAGTGCAGCTGGGCTCCCCGCTGCCCGACATCCGCACCGCCGGCAGCCTGCTGCGCTACCACTATTTTGCGGACGCGCTGCCCGGGCTGATTGCCATGTTCGCCGGCGTTCTGCCCTATGAGGCGGTCTGCTTTTACAGCTATCCCATCCTGCTGTTCTTCCTCGTCCTCTGCCTTTACACCGCCGCCCGGCAGTACGGCGCCTGCCCCTCCGCTAGCGCGGTGCTGCCGTTTGCCGTCCTCTTTTTGAACGGATGGAAATCGGGCGCCATCCTAAACCTGCTGCGGAACATGAACGGGGTCGCCACCGCGACCGCGCTGACCGCCGCGCTGCTGACCCTGCTCTTCCCGCTGCTGGGAAAGGGCGCCCGCCTGACCGCCGGCCGGTGGGCCGCCTGCTGCTGCGGGATGCTGGTCTTGCTGATGAGCAAGAACCTCTACGGCATCCTGCTGTGCTGCGCGCTGGCGGCGACGGTGGTGTTCGGGCTGCTTTTCCAGCGGCGGCTCTACCGCAACGCGCTGCTGCTCGCGGGGAGCGGGTTTGCGCTGTTTGGGCTGTGCTGGTTCTTTGTCTACCGGTACGCGATCAACAATCTGGTTTTTTCGATCTGGCAAAGCCCCGCGGCGCTGGCGCGGGACCTCTTCCTCGGGCTGCCGCTCGGCGCGGTGCTCTGGCTCGCCGCCGCTTTTTTGGCGCTGCGCCGCTTCCGAGAGATTTCGCCCGCGCGGCTGGTGGTCAACGCCGCGGCGGCGGGCGGCCTGCTCGCCTACTTTCTCTTCCACCACTACTCCGCGTCGCAGGAGTATTTTCTGCTCGCCGCCTTTTTGTTCTGCTGGTTCGGCGCGCTGGACCTGCTGCCGGCAGTTGCCGCCCATCGCCCGCTTTGTGCCGGCGCGGGGCTGCTTGGGGCTGTCTGCCTGCTGTGCACCGCCGCCACCCTGCTGCCGGTGGGCCGCTCGGGCGTGCAGGTCGCGCTGCGCTGCCTTGATTTGAGGCCGGAATACCCCTACACCGTCGAGACGGTCACCGCGGGGGACGAGGCGGCCGCGCTCTGGCTGCGGGAGAATATGGAACCCGACGAGGTCTTTGCCGTCAACCGGAACGCAAAGGACCCCGCAGTCGGGGAGGGCACCTGGCATTACTACACCGCGGTCAGCGGGCGGCAGTGCTATGTCGAGAGCTGGCGGTACAGCATGGACTACGGCGCCGACTACACCCGGCTGCGCTACCAGCTGGAGCAGGTCAGCGACCAGATTTTCGCCCAAGCGCAGGCCGAGGACGCCTTTGCGCTGGCCCGCGCGGAGGGCATCGACTACCTGCTGGTCAGCCGCGCGCTCAAGCCGGACGGCTTTGCCGGCGCGCAGCCGGTCTTTGAGAACGACGCAGCCTATATCTACGAGGTGCCGGCGGCCTGATTCCTGGCGGCCCAATGCACTCCGCTGCCGCGGGAGCACATTCGACAGACAATACGGGCGGATCCCCCAAAAAGGGACCCGCCCGTTTTCTTTGCTTTTGCAGCAGCCCGCTTTTCGGCGAGCGCCGTCTTTTCTGTACACCGCGCTTTTGCGGGCAGTGTGCTTCTCACAAAGGCGCTCACTCCACCCGCCAGTAGGCCACGCTGTAAGGGCCAAGCTCGCTGCCGCCGCCGAAGTCGTGCGGCTTCCCGGTGACGAGGTCGGTCGCCCTGCCCGCCTGCGCGTCAAAGTGGAGCACCACCGGCGCGGCGTCGGCATTGACCGCGACAAGGACCCGCTCGCCGGGCACCTGCCGCTGGAAGACCAGCTGCTTTGGCGCGATCTGGATGTTCTTGTAGTCGCCGTAGGCCAGCGCCTCGCTGGCCCGGTGCGCGGCTGCAAAGCGGCCGATCAGCTCGGTGAGCGCATTTTCCTGCGGCGCGTCAAACGCCGGGCGCAGGTTCTCGTCCCCGCCGGCGCGCTTTTGGCCCTCGGCGCCCCACTCGCTGCCGTAGTAGACGCAGGGGATGCCGGGCATCCCAAAGAGGATGCCGTAGACGCAGGCCAGCTGCTGCTTGTCGTTCAAAATCGTGGCGATGCGGGAGACATCGTGGTTATCCACAAAGTTGAACAGATGCTTGCCGCGGTAGAGGGTCCAGTTCTCCGGCCCGAACTGGCGGGCCAGCGAATGGGCGATCTCAAACAGGTTCGCGCTGTTCATGCTGGAGTAAAGGCCCTTGTAGCACTCGTAGTTGGTCGCCGAGTGCAGCAGCCCCGGCCCGATCAGCCGGTTGTAGTCCCCGTGGATCATCTCGCCGACGAGGAAAAACTCCTGCTTTTTGCCGTCGCAGAACTCCCGCAGCCGGCGGATGAAATGCTCGGGCAGCAGGTAGGCGACATCCAGCCGCAGGCCGTCGATCTCAAATTCCCGCATCCAGCCCTCGACGCAGCCCAGCAGATAGTCCACCACCTGCGGGTTGCCGAGGTTGAGCTTGACGAGGTCGTAGTTGCCCTCCCACCCCTCGTACCACAAACCGTCGTTGTAGGGGCTGTTGCCGTCAAAGCTGACGCAAAACCAGCCCGCATAGGGGGAGGATTGGCGGTTTTTCAGCAGATCCTGAAACGCCCAAAAGCCCCGCCCGACATGGTTGAACACCCCGTCCAGAACCACCCGGATGCCGGCGTCGTGCAGCGTGCGGCAGACCGCTGCAAACGCGGCGTTATCCCCCAGACGGCAGTCGATCTTGGTGTAGTCCCGGGTATTGTAGCCGTGGGTATCGCTCTCAAACACCGGCGAAAAGTAAACCGCGTCGGCCCCGAGCTTCTGCAGGTGGGGGATCCAATCGGTCAGCCGGCTGATCCGGTCAACCGTCACCCCGTCGTTCTGCCAAGGGGCCCCGCAAAGGCCCAGCGGGTAGATCTGATAAAAGACGCTCTTTTCATACCATGCCATTCGTTGCCTCGTTTCCGCGTCCGGCAGGTTGGCCGGCCGCTTTGTTTATTCTTGATTTTCCGCTATCATTCTATGCGCCGCAGATTCCTCCCCGCGGCGGGTGCTTCCTCCCGCAGCAGCTCCTCCAGCCGCGCGAGCAGCGCCTCCCGCTCGTTTTCAAGGTTGCCGTCAAGCAGCTCCTCCAGCAGCCGATGCAGCAGCAGGCCGACCTGCGGCCCCTGCGGCACCCCGCGTGCCAACAGGTCCCGCCCGCAGACCTCCATCTCGCGCACCGAGAGGCAGGGCGCCTGCTCGACGAGATCGCGCACCGCCATCTCCACCTCGTCCAAGACCGCCAGCCGCTCGCCCCGCAGCGCCGGTGCCTGCGCCGTGACATCCGCCCGCTGCAGCGCGATCAGCCGCAAAAGCTGCTGCGGGCCAAGGCGGGCGAGCCGGCGGCGCAGCAGATGGGGCTGCGGCGTGAGGGGCAGATCGTGCAGCCGCACCAATTCCACCGCGCAGCGCTGGGTCTGCCCGTCACAGTGCAGCCCGCGCAGCAGCCGGTCGGCGATCTCGGCGCTGCGCTGCGCATGACCGTAAAAATGGCCCACCCCCTGCGCGTCGAGGGAAAAGCAATCCGGCTTGCCGACATCGTGCAGCAGCGCGCAGAGCCGCAAAAGCGGCTCAGGCGGCGCCGTGTCGACCGCCGCGAGGGCGTGGCGCCAGACGTCCTTGTCGTGGTGAAAATTGCGCTGGTCAAAGCCCAGCATCGGCCGCAGCGGCGGCAGGACCTCAAAAAAGACCTCCGCGTAATCCTCGAGCACCCGCGCCGCATCCTTTCCGCAGAGCAGCCGCAGCAGCTCCTCCCGGATCCGCTCGGGCGCAATCTGCAGAAGGCGCGCTTTTTCCCGCCGGACGGCCCGCTCGGTCTCCGGCTCGAGCGAAAACCCCAACACCGACGCAAACCGCAGCGCCCGCAAAATCCGCAGCGCGTCCTCAAAAAGGCGCGCTGCCGGGTCGCCGACACAGCGAATGCGCCCCGCCGCGAGGTCCCGCCGGCCGCCGAACGGGTCGGCAAGCCCCCGCATGGGGTGCCATGCCATCGCGTTGATCGTGAAATCCCGCCGGGCGAGATCCTCCTCGACCGTGCGGACAAACCGCACCGCGCTGGGCCGGCGGCCGTCCTCATACGCCCCGTCGGCGCGGTAGGTGGTCACCTCGTAGGAGATATGGTCCACCCTGACGGTGACGGTGCCGTGCCGCAGCCCGGTGTCAATCAGGTGCAGCCCCGCAAAGCAGCGGTGCATCTGCGCCGGATCGGCATCTGTGCAAAGGTCAAAATCGTGCGGCGTTTTGCCCAGCAGCGCATCCCGCACACAGCCGCCGACCACCCAGCCCTCAAATCCGTTTTCCTCCAGCCGGCGCAGCAGCTGCTGCACGCCGTCCGGCAGCGGGATCCAAAGTTGGCCCTCTTCGGCTTTTTTCGCGCGGACCATCACTTTTCCGCGGGCTGCTTGCGGTTCTTTTCGTAGATGATCTTCATCCCCTTGAACGCGAGGTTCGGGTCGTAGAAGTCGATCTCACTTGTCTCCTGCGAGATCATCCGGCCAAGGCCGCCGGTGGCGAGGACGATCATCTCGCCGCCCAGCTCCTCCCGCATCTTCTTGATGATATACTCCACCTGACCGATGTAGCCGTAGACCAGACCGGACTGCATCCCGTTGACGGTGTTGCGGGCGAGGATGGAGGCGGGCTTGACGATCTCGACCTCGGGCAGCTTTGCCGTCTGAGACCAGAGCGCCTGCGCCGAGATCTGCAGGCCGGGCGAGATGACGGTGTACTCAAACACCCCCTGGTCCGAGACATAGTCGTAGGTTGTCGCGGTGCCGAAATCCAGGACAAGGCAGGCCTTTTTGTAGGTGTGGTAGGCGGCGGCCACGTTGACAATCCGGTCGGCGCCGGTCTCCCGCGGGTTGTCCCCGCCCATCCGGATGCCGGTCTTGATCCCCGGCCCGATGATGAGCGGCGTCACCGAAAAGTACCGCCGCAGCGCGCTGGTCAGCGAGTGCATCACCTTGGGCACCACGCTCGAGATGACCGCGTCGGTGATCTGGTCCAGCGCGATCCCCCGCGCCATCAAAAAGTTGCAGATGGACACCCCCAGCTCGTCCGAGGTGCGGGGCGCCTTGGTGGTCAGCCGGAAGGTCGCCCGCAGCTCCTCCCCGTCAAATACGCCCAGCGTAATATTGGTATTGCCCACATCAATGGTCATCAGCATCGGTCAGTTTCCTCTTTTCTTGTTCAGTATCGAGAGGCAGCGCAGCAGGATCACCTGCGCGACCTCCTCTTTCTCCATCAGCTCCAGCGGCTCGATCCCCTCGCGGGTGAGCAGGGTCACCAGATTGGTGTCGGTTCCAAAGCCGGCGCCCTTTTCCCGCAGGCTGTTGGCGACGATCATGTCGGCGTTCTTGCCCTCAAGCTTTTTGCGGGCGTTCTCCAGCAGGTTCTGGGTCTCCATCGCAAAGCCGCACAGCACCTGATCCGGCCGCGCAAGGCCGCCCAGCGTCTTGAGGATGTCCTCGGTGCGCTGCAGCGAGAGGGTCAGTTCCCCGTCGCCCTTTTTCAGCTTCTCCTCACTGGTCACCGCAAAGGTGTAATCCGCCACCGCGGCAGCCTTGATGGTGATGTCCTGCTGCGGGAAGGCGTCCTTCACCGCCTTTGCCATATCGGCGGCCGAGAGCACCGGCACCATCTTGACCCCCCGCACCGGCGGCAGCGAGACCCGCCCGCTGACCAGCGTGACCTGTGCGCCGAGGTTGCGCGCCTGCCGCGCGAGCGCATAGCCCATCTTGCCGGTGGAGTGGTTGCTCAAAAAGCGCACGGGGTCCATGCTCTCCCGGGTCGGGCCGGCGGTCACGAGCACCCGCAGGCCGGCCAGAGGCTTGGGGGAGAGCAGCTCCTCGATGAGGTCGGCGATCTCCTCCGGCTCCGCAAGGCGGCCCTTTCCGCTGTCGCCGCAGGCGAGCAGGCCGTCCTCTGCATCCAGAAAGATCATCCCGCGCCGGTGCAGCGTCTCGATGTTCTCCTGCGTGGCGGGGTTTTCCAGCATCCCGGTGTTCATCGCCGGGCAGATCAGCTTCCGGCAGCGGCAGGCCAAAAAGGTGGTGGTCAGCATATCGTCGGCGATACCGTGCGCAAACTTTGCGATCACATTCGCGGTGGCGGGTGCCACCACAAAGAGGTCCGCCTTTTTCGCCAGCGCGACGTGCTGGACGTTGTATTCAAAATTGCGGTCGAAGGTGTCGACGCTGACCCGGTTGCCGCTGAGGGTCTCAAAGGTCAGCGGGCTGACAAACTCGGTCGCGTTGCGGGTCATGAGCACATGGATCTCATAGCCCCTCTTCTTCAGCATACTGGTCAGCGCCGCCGCCTTGTAGGCCGCGATCCCGCCGCTGACCCCCAGTGCGATCACCTTTTCACTCATCTGTGTGTTCTCCCTTCCGGTTCTTTTGTTTTTGCTCCCGCGCGAGCGAGGCGCGCTTTTCCTTCCGCCATGCGTCGACCTGCTCCTTGCGCTGGCGCACCCGCGCCTCCGCCCCCTCGTCGGTCGGTCGGTAATAGACCTTGTCCTTCAGCGCATCCGGCAGGCACTGCATCGCGGTCAGCTTTTCCGCGGTGTCGTGCGCGTACTCATAGCCCTCGCCATAGTGCAGTTCCTTCATCAGCCGGGTCGGCGCGTTGCGCAGATGCAGCGGCACCGGCTCGGCGAGCATCTTCTGTGCGTCTCGTTTCGCCCGCTCATAGGCGAGATACACCGCGTTGGAGCGGGGCGCCAGCGAGAGGAAGATCACCGCGTGGGCCAGATGGACGCTGCACTCCGGCATCCCGATGAAATGGCTGGCCTGATAGGCGGCGACGGTGATCTCCAGCGCGCGGCTGTCCGCCATGCCGATATCCTCGCAGGCAAACCGCACCAGCCGGCGCGCGATATACAGCGGGTCCTCGCCGCCCTCCAGCATCCGCGCCAGCCAGTAGACCGCCGCGTCGGCGTCGCTGTTGCGCATCGATTTGTGCAGCGCGGAGATCAGGTTGTAGTGCTCCTCCCCGTTTTTGTCGTACAGCAGCGACCGCTTGCCCACGCACTGGCGGACAATCTCGCGGGTGACGCGGATCCCCTGCTCGTCCTCCTCGCCGTTGAGCACCGACATCTCGAGGGTGTTCAGGGCGGTGCGGGCGTCGCCGTTGGCAAAGGCGGCGATCAGCGCCAGCTCATCCTCCCCGATCTCCACCCGCCTGGTGCCAAAGCCCCGCGGGTCGGTCACCGCGCGGCGCAGCAGATGGAGCATCTCCTCCTCGCTCAGCGCCTGCAGCACAAAGACCTTGCAGCGGGAGAGCAGCGCCGAATTGATCTCAAAGGAGGGGTTTTCGGTCGTCGCGCCGATCAGCACGATGCTGCCCTTCTCGACAAAGGGGAGGAACGCGTCCTGCTGCGCCTTGTTGAACCGGTGGATCTCATCGACAAAGAGGATGGTCTTTTGGCCCAGCCGCCGCGCGGTCTCGGCCTCATCCATCACCTTCTTGATCTCCTTGATGCCGCTGGTCACCGCCGAAAAATCGACAAACCGCGCGCTGGTGCGCTGCGCGATGATCCGGGCCAGCGTGGTCTTGCCCACGCCGGGCGGCCCCCAGAAGATCATCGAGGGCACCTCGTCCCGGTCAATCAGCCGGCGCAGGATCTTGCCCTCGCCGAGCAGATGGCGCTGGCCCTCGAACTCCTCCAGCGTTTTGGGGCGCAGGCGGCTGGCCAGCGGGCTGGCCCACCCCTGCTGCTCAAATAAGGAAGGCTGCTCCAATCCGCCCACCTCCTTTTGCTGCGATCTACCTTTGCTCTATTTTACACTTTTTGCCGTCTTAAAAAAAGACTTTTCTCCCGTGATTCCCCTCTTTGCGGGATAAAATTCCCGCCTGAGAGCGCATTGCCCTCCCCCAGATGCAGCGCCGCCCGTTTTTTCTCGGTTTTACAAATTTTGCGGCCCGCTCTTTTTATTTTTTGCCCGCACAATGCTATAATAAAGATGCAAGAAGGCATCTTTTGTCGGCAACCGTCCGCATCCCCCTCTTTGTGCTCTCAAAAAAAGGAGTGTCATCTGATGAAAAGATTTGTCAAGGGGCCGCTGAACGAGGCGTTTTACGCTGCGGCCGCCCAATTTTTGCTCGGGCTGGCGCTGGCTGTCTGGCCCTCTTTGTCCGGTCAGGCGCTCTGCTGGGGCGTTGCGGCGCTCTGCCTGATTTACGGCATTTACCGGACCGTCCTCTATATCACCCGCGACCCGGTGCTGGCCATGCTGCAGCACGACCTCGCGGCCGGGCTGCTGGGCATCGGCGCGGGAATCCTCATCTTTGCCCGCCCCCAGCCCATCATCGCGCTGCTGCCCACCCTGCTGGGCCTGCTGCTCTTTTTCGGCGGCGCCTTTGCGGCGCAGACCGCCTTTGACCTGCGCCGGATGGAGGAGGCGCGCTGGTATCTGCCGCTGATTGCGGCGGTGCTGCTGGCGGGGCTTGGCGCGGCCATCCTGTGGTACCCCTTCGCGAGCGCGGCCATCCTGATGCGGTTTATCGGCATCTGCCTGATCCTGCAGGGCGCGGCCGGCTTTTTCCTCTCCCGGCAGCTCGCAAAGCGGCGCCGGCTGTACTATCCGCCGGAGGAGGAATAGCCCTTCCCCCTTTGCTCAACTTTTCCCTGCTGCAAAAACCGGCGTGACCCGTGTCACGCCGGTTTTCTCCTTTTACAGCGGCTTGCCCGCCAAAACCTCTTTGAAATCCTGATAGTTCCGCTTGAGCAGCGCCGGGGTGTCCAGCCCGTAGGGGCATTTTGCCGCGCACTGGCCGCACTCGATGCAGTCCTCGATCTTCTTCATCATCGCCTGCCCCTCCTCCGAGAGGAAGTTGATTGCCGGCGCGCGGCGCATCATCACCGAGGCGCGGGCACAGCTGTTGATCTGGATCCCCTGCGGGCAGGGCATGCAGTATCCGCAGCCGCGGCAGAAGTCCCCCTGCAGCTCTTTGCGGTCCTTTTCGATCACCGCCTGCAGCGCATCGTCCAGCTGCGGCGGGTCGGGGATACAGGCGAGAAACTCATCCAGTTCCCGCTCCCGCTGGATGCCGAAGATCGGCAGAACCCCCTTGTGCTGCGCAATCCAGCCGCTGGCCGCGCGCGCGTTGGTAATCAGTCCGCCGCAGAGTGCCTTCATCGCGACAAAAGCCATCCCCGATGCAAGGCAGTCGGACGCGACCTTCAGCTCCTTTTCGGTGCTGATATAGCTGAACGGGAACATCAGCAGGTCATACAGCCCGGAGTCAATCGCCTCATGCGCGACATCCAGCCGATGATTGGTAAAGCCGATAAACCGGATTTTGCCCTGACGCTTTGCCTTTAGCATCGCATCGTAAAGGCCGGTCTCATCCCCCGGCTTCGGGCAGAAGGGCGGGGTGTGGAACTGATAGACGTCGATGTAATCGGTCCTGAGCATCTTCAGGCTCTCGTGCAGATCTTTCCAGAAGTCGTCCACGTTCTTCGCCATCGTCTTGGTGGCAAGGATCACCTGATCCCGCACGTCGTGCAGCGCCTCGCCCAGCTTTTCCTCGCTGTCGGTGTAGG
>CALXBJ010000012.1 GCA_944386515.1 uncultured Pygmaiobacter sp. | reverse complement strand
CCGTGAAGGCGCTGGGGATGGACGACGTCTCGGTCGAGTTTGAGATCACCCCGAACCGCCCCGACTGCCTGTCGGTCCGTGGCCTCGCGCGGGAGACCGCCGCGACCTACGGCGTCCCGTTTGAGGACCACATCCCCCCGATGCCGCAGGGCGAGGGGGATATCCGCGACTGGCTGAGCGTCAGGATCAGCGCGCCGCTGTGCAGCCGGTATGTCGCGGCGATGGTCACCAACGTCCGGGTCGCCCGCAGCCCCCGCTGGCTGCGGGAGCGGCTGCGGCTGTGCGGTGTGCGCCCCATCAACAACATCGTCGACATCACCAACTATGTCATGCTGGAGTACGGCCACCCGATGCACGCGTTTGACTACGCCTATGTCGGCGGCAAGCAGATCCACGTCCGCAACGCCGAGGAGGGCGAGAAGATCGTCACGCTGGACGGGGTCGAGCGGGCGCTGGATCCCACGATGATGGTCATCGCGGACGAGAAGGCCCCCATCGCGATCGCCGGCGTCATGGGCGGCGAGTTCTCCGGCGTCTATGATTCCACCAAGACCATTATCTTTGAGGGCGCCTGCTTTGACGGGCCGTCGGTGCGGGTCACCGCGAAGAAGGTCGGCCTGCGCACCGAGGCGTCGGGCCGGTATGAGAAGGGGCTCAACCCCGAAAACTGCCTGCCCGCGATCTGCCGCGCGCTGGAGCTGGTGCGGGAGCTGGACGCCGGCGACATCATCGGCGGGGTCATCGACGTCTATCCCCATCCCCGCGCCGAGCGCCAGCTGCCGCTGCGGGCGGATGTCATCAACCACCTGCTGGGCACCGAGGTGCCGGAGTCCGAGATGGTCGAGATCTTAAAGCCGCTGGGCTTTGGGATCCTCGGCGATGCCGACGGCGCGCGCACCGTCGTGGTGCCCACCGACCGGTACGACGTCGAGCGGGACTGCGACCTCGCGGAGGAGGTCTGCCGCTATGTCGGCTACAACAAGGTGCCCAGCACCATCATGAAGGGGGTCGCCACCGCCCGGCCGACCGAGCGGCAGAACTTCCACAGCAAGATGATCGAGGCGCTGGTCGGCTACGGGCTGTACGAGTGCGAGACCTTCAGCTTTTACAGCCGCAAGGCGTGGGACAACATCAACCTGCCTGAGAACGACCCGCTGCGCCGCGCGGTGGTCATCATGAACCCGCTGGGCGAGGACACCAGCATCATGCGCACCACCGCGGTGCCCAGTATGCTGGAGGTTGTTGCCCGCAACTACAACGCCCGGCTGCCCGAGGCGGCGCTGTTTGAGAACCCCACCGAGTACATCCCCGGCGAGAGCGCCGAGGAGCTGCCGACCGAGCGGGAGAAGCTGATCCTCGCGGTCTACGGCGGCCGTTATGACTATCTTGCGCTCAAGGGCATGGTGGAGGGGCTGCTCGCCACCGCCGGCATCAAGGGGGCGCGGTTTGTCCGCAACACCGCCGGCACCACCTATCATCCCGGCCGCTGCGCCGATGTGATGCTGGGGGATGTCTGCCTCGGCGTCATCGGCGAGATCCACCCCACCGTTCTGGCAAACTACGGCATCAAGCCCCGCACCTGGGTGGCGGACCTCTCCTTTGACCTGCTGTTCGAGCACCGCGGCGGCACCCCCGAGTTCACCCCGCTGCCCAAACACCCGGCGGTGACCCGCGACCTCGCGCTGGTCGCGCAGGAGGAGCTGCCCGCCGCCGAGCTGGCCGACCGCATTCGTCAGGGCGCCGGCAGCCTGCTTGAGAGCCTGTCGCTCTTTGATGTCTACCGCGGCGAGAACATCAGCGCGGGCAAAAAGAGCCTCGCCTACAATCTGGTGCTGCGGGATTCTGAGCGCACCCTCACCGATGAGGAGGCGGACGCCGTTATCGCCAAGGTGCTCGCGCTGCTGGGCGAGATCGGGGTCAGCCTGCGCAGCTGATCTCCCCTTCGATACACCAACCCTGCGCTGTCCCTGCAAACGGGGGCGGACCGGTCGCCGCGGGCGCCGGCCGCCCCCGTTTTTTGTTTTCCCCTTTCCCTGCGCCGGCCGCCCCCGTTTTTGGCATCCGGCCCGCGCAGGGCGGCCTTTTGTTCGCCGGCCGGGCTTTTTAGCGGCAAGGCCGTCTGTCCTGTCCGCTCTGCGCGGCGGCGGGGCCGGTCGGCGCGGCAGATCCCCTACCCTTTTCAAATCTTCCCCTTCCATGAAGCCTCGGCCCGTTTTGGGTGATAAAATACAAACAGCTCTTGAAAATCTTGCTTTTTTCGGGTATAATGAACAGAAAGAAAAGGGGGAGACCGTATGAGTGAGCCGACGACGATTTTTTCCATCTACGAAGACAAGGACCGCGAGATCCGGCAGATCCTCACCGAGGTCTATGACGCCCTGAAGGAGAAGGGGTATAACCCCATCAACCAGCTGGTGGGCTACATCCTGTCCGAGGACCCCACCTATATCACCACCTATGGCGGCGCGCGCAGCAAGATCCGCAAGGTGGACCGCGACGACCTGCTCGCCGCGCTGCTGAAGGATTTTCTCAACGCGTGACCTCCATCCCGCCCTTTCTGGACAAACAGACGGCGGAGAGACCATCTATTCGGTCTCTCCGCCGTTTTTTGCTGCTCAGACGCCCCCTGTCCCCTGCGGGGCGGGGAAACTCTATTTGAGCCAAGCCGTGTGGTACGACAGTACGCCCTGTCCCCTGCGGGGCGGGGAAACTCAGCGCACAATCAGGCCCAAGATCATAGCCACCGCCATCAGAATGCCGAGCGCCAGCCATCGGGTGTGGTTGAAATTGGTCTCAAACACACTGTCCTGAAACCGGGCCAGCCGCTCTTCCTGCTCGCTCCGCGGCTTTTTCTCCCGCTGCCTGCCGGCATCGGGCTTTGTCCCCGCCCGCGCGGGGGCGCCCTCCTGCGAGAGACGGACAAAGGTCTGCCGATACTGCGCATAGCCGGATGCGCCCTTTCCGAAATAGCCAAAATCATCGTTTTTTCGCCCGTTATCCGCCACCTCCATGCCCCCTTTTATTTATTATACCTCATTTTCTTTCGTCATACGTGCAATATTTTTCGTTTTTCTTTCGTGCTTATTGACATTTTTTTCATTATTTTCTATAATTTTTTTAATCCTTTGCCGGTATTTTGCCCGGCAGAGAGGTCAATGCAAGGAGTTGGAGAGAGAGTATGAATGCAAGAGAATTGACCGAAAAGTATGAGCAGTATGTCATCGACCTGCGCCGGGAGTTCCATATGCACCCGGAGCTGAGCCTCAAGGAGGACTGGACCCGCGGCCGGATTGCCAAGGAGCTGGAGGCTCTGGGCATCCCCTACGAGGAGGTCGCCGGCCACAATGTCGTCGGCGTCGTCGACAGCGGCAAGCCGGGCAAGTCGGTCGCCATCCGCGCCGACTTTGACGCGCTGCCTCTGGTTGAGGAGGTCGACGTCCCCTTCAAGTCTCAGGTTAACGGCTGTATGCACGCCTGCGGGCATGACGCCCATGCCGCCTGCCTGCTGGGCATCGGCCGCATCCTGAACGAGCTGAAGGACACCTTTAACGGCAAGGTCTATCTCTGCTTCCAGGCTGCCGAGGAGGCCGGCCGCTGCGCCGACGAGATCGTCGACTACCTGAAGGCCAAGGGCGGCGTGGACAACGCCATCGGTATGCACGTTGCCGGCGCGCTGGCTCCGGGCTATGTCGAGCTGCGGGAGGGCGCGCGTCTGTCCGGCGCCGAGATCTTCTACATCGACATCAAGGGCGTCGGCGGCCACGGCTCCCGCCCCGACCTGACCGTCAACCCGATTCAGGCCGCGGTGGAGGTCTATCAGCGGCTGCTGACCATCCCCGCCACCCATCACAGTATGTTTGACACCTGCGTTGTCAGCCCCTGCTGCCTGAAGGCCGGCGAGCGGTTCAACATCGTTCCCGAGACCGCCCACATCGAGGGCACCGTCCGCTACTACAAGATGGGCGACGGCGAGGTTGTGCTCGAGAAGATCCGCAAGGCCGCCGAGAGCATCTGCGCCTCCCACGGCTGCACCGTCGAGGTGACCAACGCCGCCGGCGCGAAGTACCCGCTGATCAACGACGCCGCCTCGATCGCGATGGCCCGCGAGATCGCCACCGAGATCGGCCTCAAGCTGGAGGACAGTCTGGATCCCAGCGCCGGCTCGGACAACTTCGCCGAGTTCCTCGCCGCCTTCCCCGGCTTCTACATGAATCTGGGCACCCATTCCAGCCGTCCGGGCACCTCCGGCAACCACCACAACCCCACCTTTGATGTGGACGAGAGCACCTTCAAGAAGGACATGGAGCTGTTCGTCCTCTACACCCAGCGCTTCCTCGCCTGAGCTTTCAATCAGGCCGCCGGGATGCCGGGCAATCCATAGCAGAAAAACGGGAGAAGGGCGCTTGCCCCTCTCCCGTTTTTTGTCGGGCGCGTCGCCGCCCTATCCCCTATTCCCTTTCCCCTCTTTGCCCGCCGCCGCGCCTTTTTCCGTCCCTCTGTTCCGGCGACGGGAATGTTGGGCTGCCCGGCGCCTTCCGGCAGGCGGGCAAAGGTCCCGCGAGCGCCGCCCCCCTCTCTCCTTGCCCGCCGTCCTCTTGTTCCCTGCCTGTCTTGGATGCGCGCTTTGCCGCCTCTGCGCCCCTTGGGGCGCGTTTTTCCATCGGCAGGGAAAGGCACGCTGCAAGGCGGCTTTACGGCCCTTTTGCGCGGCGGCGGCCGGCAATCCCCGCATCTTTGGCGTTTTCTCCCCTCATTCTGCGGCGCACAGCCCCCACCTTGCCCGCGTCCCTTGTGCTGAGCGCCCTTTTGTGGTATACTAATCGTTACGATAAGATCATATTGCTGATTGGGAGGAGTTTTCATGGCATATACCGCACCGTTGACATATAAGGGCCGGCCGCTGGTCCGCTGCAAGAATGAGCTCTACTACGGCAGTCTGGAGGACCCGTTTGTGGTCTTTCTGCAGATCCTGACCACCAAGAAGGAGAATGACGAGGAGGTCGCCGACCGGGTTCACCTGACCCTGCTGTCCACCGACACCACCCTCACCCCGAAGAACCGGATCATCAAGCAGACCGACAAGAACGGGCTGTTCAACGCGCTGGACTTCGCCACCATCATGCTGGAGCGCCAGCTCGCCGACGCCAAGAAGAACCAGCCGAAAAAGTAATCCGGGCGGCGATCTTTCCCGCAGCCCGGCCAAGCGGCTTTTCTCACACGGAAAAAAGGAGTATCCCGGCGCGGGATACTCCTTTTTTATCCGCCGCTCTTAGGGACAGCGGCGGGAAACCGCCTTTTCGCGGGAAGCGGCCTCCCCTGCCGCGGCCCGCCATAGCGGAAAAATGCCGCAAAAAAGGGCGGGCGTCCTCTTTCAACCGGAAGGGCGTCCGCCCTTTTGCTTTGTCCTCAGACGATCTCGCTGTCCGCCCGCCCGCTCTCGGCAAACTGCTTGAGGGCGCGCAGCGCGACCCGCGCCATATCCTCCACCGCCTGATCGGTGTAGAACGCATAGTGCCCGGTCAGCAGCACATTCGGCATCGCGGTGAGGATCGCACGCTCCCGGCTCTTGACGACCTCGCCGCGGTGGTCGGCAAAGGTGTAGGCCCGCTCCCCCTCCAGCACGTCCAGCGCCGCGCCGCCGAGTTTGCCGCTCTCCAGCGCGTCAATCAGCGCGCCGGTGTCCACCAGCTCGCCGCGGGCGGTGTTAATCAGCAGCGCGCCCTCCTTCATCCCACGCAGGCTCTCGGCATTGATCAGGTGATAGCTCGAGGGCTGCAGCGGCGCGTGGAGGGTGACGATGTCCGCCCGGGCAAGCAGCTCCTCGAGCGGGAGGTACTCCACCCGGTCCCGCAGCGCGTCGTTGGGATAGAGGTCGTAGCCGAGGATCTTCGGCCCAAAGCCGGAGAGATCCTCGATCACGGTGCGCCCGATCCGGCCGGTGCCGATCACGCCGACCGTCAGGTTGTGCAGCTCCCTGCCCTCAAACCCCTTGTATCCGTAATCCTGCACCGCGCCCCGGCGCAGGATCTCCCGCATCCGGCGGGTGAGCATCAGCATCAGCATCACGGTGTAGTCGGCCACGCTGTGTGCGCTGTATGGGGCGTTTGCAAATTTCAGCCCCAGCTCCCTGCAGGCCGCGACATCGAAATTGTCAAACCCGATGCTGCGGGTGGCGATATACCGCACCCCCATCCCGGCGAGCCGGGTGAGGTTTTCCCGGTCCATCTTGCTGCCGGCGGTCACCGCAATCATCTCAAACCCCTTGGCCGCATCGAGGTTGCCGCTGTCGAGATTCGGCGAAAAATAGGCAGGCTCGATCCCCAGCTCGCTGCTGACCCGGTCGAGCGTCTCCTTTTCATCCTTGCGGAACCCACAAATCAGTACCTTCATTCATCCCACTCCCTCTGCATTTTTGCCGCGCGGCGCGCTGTGTCCCAGACCCTGCACGCAAAAAGGGGAAACGGCCCCGGCGGGCCCGCATCGGACCCGCCCGCCGTCACCCCTCTGTGACCCTCCTATTATACCGCAGCGGACCCGCCGTTACAATCCCCGCGCAAAAAAAGAAGGCGCTCCCCGCAGGGAACGCCTTCCAAAATCAGCCGGATTTACTCCTTGTCGTCCTCGTCCTTCTCGGATGCCGGCTCCTCCGCCTCGTCATCCTCGTCGAAGTCGATCTCGAACTTCTCGCCGCAGGACGGGCAGGCGAGGTCGTCGCTCAGCAGGGTGTCCTCGTCGACGCAGACCGTCTCGCCGCAGGACGGGCAGGTGATCTCGTACATATCCGCGTCCTCATTGAAACCGTCCTCATCCTCGTCCTCGTCGTCCTCCTCGTCCCCAAAGACGACGTCCTCGAGGTCGGTCATATCCTCGTCAATGGCGTCCAGCTCGTCATAGACCTGATCAAGATCCTCGTCCAGATCCGACACGGTGAGAGCCAGATCCTCCACCAGATCGACCAGTGCCTTGATGACCTTGACCTCCTTCTTGTCGGGGTCGAGATCCAGGCCTTCCATCAGGCCCTTGATATAAGCGGATTTTTCAGTCAGATTCATCGGATAGCCCTCCTTTAAAAAAGGGGCCGGCGGCCCCTTTGCTTGATGGGATTAAAACTCAGGCGCGCTCCATATACTCGCCGGTGCGGGTGTCGATCCGGATCATATCGCCCTCGTTGATGAAGAGCGGCACGCGGATCTCGGCCCCGGTCTCAACCTTGGCGGGCTTGAGGGTGTTGGTCGCGGTGTTGCCCTTGACGCCCGGCTCGGTCTCGGTGACCTGCAGCACGACGAAGTTGGGGGCCTCAACGCCGAAGACCTTGCCCTTGTAGGACAGGACCTTGACCATCTCGTTCTCCTTGACGAACTTGAAGGCGTCGCCCAGCTCGCTCTCGTTGAGCGGGGTCTGCTCATAGCTCTCGGTGTCCAGGAAGTAGTACCGGCCGCCGTCCTCATACAGATGCTGCATCTCGCGACGCTCGATATACGCGGTGGGGAACTTGGCGGTGGGGTTGTAGGACTTTTCGACCCCAGCGCCGGTGATGACGTTCTTGGTCTTGGTGCGGACAAACGCCGCGCCCTTGCCCGGCTTGACGTGCTGGAACTCCACGACCTGAAG
>CALXBJ010000011.1 GCA_944386515.1 uncultured Pygmaiobacter sp. | reverse complement strand
CTTATGGGTCAGGCCGGGATCACGGAAATGAACATGGGCGTCAATCAGGCCCGGCAACAAAAACAGCGATTCCGCGTCCAGCTCCCGCTCAGCGCCGCGGATCTCCTGTGCCAGTGCCGCAATTTTTCCGTCTTTGATGGCAACATCCTGCCGGACGCGGCCGGCGGAGGAGACCGTCGTCCCGTTTTTTATCACAATGTCATACTGCACTTTGGACCTTCCCCCTCTCTTTCGCACTCTTTGCCTTCTCAAATACCGAAACCAAAATATCGCACATCCTGTCCGGGTCAGCCTGTGTGGCCAATTTCAGGTTGCATTTTCCCTTGAAATAGCGGGTATCCACCTGAAGCCTTCCCTCGCTGATCCCGGCGGAGCAGTCCACCGTGCAGCAGGCATCCTCCACCTGTGTGAGCACCGAAGGGTCCAACAGATAGGCCACACACAGCGCGTCGTGGATCGGTGCGGTACCTGCCCGCTCCAGCGGCTGCAGCCGGGCATAGCTCTCCCGGCGGGCATGGATATCGTTTGCTGTGAAAACCGCCGCCGGCGTGCCGATTTTTCGGATTTTCAGCTCATGTTCCCGCGTCAGGGCACAGCTATGGGTCGCATCCAGCGTGCATAGGGTGATCGGCGCGCCACAACCCAACACGATGGCCGCCGCCTCGGGGTCCTTGAAGAAATTTGCTTCTGCAGAGGCCGTGATATTGCTCTTTTTCACCCCGCCCCCCATGATGACAATCTCCTCGATCCCATCCGCAATACCGGGATCAATCGCAAGGGCCAGCCCCAGATTGGTCAGCGCGCCCGTTGCGACGATAGTCGCCTTCTTCTGCGCGCTGCGCAGCCGGCTGAGATACCACACTGCCGCAGGCTGGTCTTCCGCCTGCTGCGGCGATACCGGGAGAGGAAGCTCATCCGGGTTCATCGCCACCGTGACGCCGTCGATCTGCGCGGTACCACTCAGAATTGGTTCCGGCACGGGAATCGCGCGGGAAGGTATCAGCCTTTTCACCATCGGTCCCGCCGCACCGGGATAGACCGGGACATCGGTCCGCCCGACGGCGTAAGCCGCCTTTAATGTGTTGGCGGTAGTGTTTTCCACGGTGGTATTCCCGTGGACGGTGCAGATCGCTTCCACCTTCAGCTGCGGCGCCAAAAGCGCCGTCATCAACGCAATTGCGTCATCGGTGCCTGTGTCCACATCCAGCACAATTCTTTTCGGTTCCATTTTCCACACCCTTTCTGCCGGTTGACAAATGCCGCGGCACAGCCGCGGCATTTGTGCTCGTTTTATTTCTGCTTATCTCTCTTGAAGCAGTCGCAAAGAATGTCAACGAACTTAAACCGATCCGCATCATAGGCGAAATACCCGTTCTTTTCGAGCGGATAGGCGCGCTGATCCACAATGGTTTGGCCCTCGCCGTACCCGGAGAGCCCAATCTCGATATGGCAGTGGCGAAGATCGGTGATCACGGTCGGGTCAATCACATACGCGACACACAGCGCGTCATGGACAGCGGCCGCATCGGGGATGTCCAGCGGCTGCTGTGCGTTGTGCACAATAATCCGCTGCTCACACTGGCCGGCGGCAAAGTTGGCCGAGAAGGTTCCAATCTCCCGGAAGCGCTTGCAGTCGTCCATCGTGATGCAGGCCCGATGGGTCGCATCCAGCGGCACCCAAACGACCTTTGCGCCGCACTCGGCGACAATCTGCGCCGCCTCCGGGTCATGCCAGATGTTCGACTCGCTCCAGGGGTTGCAGTTGGTGATCTTGCTTCCGCCGCCCATCACCACGATCTGCTCAATGTTTTCCACAATATCCGGCGCAATCCGCAGCGCAAGGCCGAGGTTGGTCAGGGGGCCCACCGGGATCAGTGTCACCTTTTCCTTTGCGTGCCGCAGATAATCGACATAAAAGCAGGCCGCCGGGACATCCTGCGGGGCAATCTTGGGCTCGGGCAGATCCAGATGCTCCGAGTGCATGGTGAACGCCTTGCCGTTGTACATAACGACCGGGCGCTCCTTGTTCTCCACATAATCATTGGTGAGATATTTCACCATTGCGGTATCGCAGCCCTTGTACACCGGCACATCCACACCCAGCGCGCTGATCAGCCGCAGGGTATTGTCGGTCGTATTCTCAATCGGGCGGTTGCCCCAAACCGTGCAGACAGCCACAAGGTCGATGTCCGGCGAAAGCGCCGCCGTCATAATTGCTACCGCGTCATCCGAACCGGTATCGACGTCCAGAATCACCTTTGTTGCCATGATTTACCTCCCGCTCTTTTTATCGCGCGCAAACAGATCGCACAGAATATCCACGAATTTGAACCGGTCCCCATCGAACGCAAAACGGCAGTTTTTCTCCTCGGTATAGTAGCGCGGGTCGAGGATGGTCTGGCCCTCGCTAAAATCGCGGAACCCAATATCACAATGTACCTCCCGCACGTCCTTGAGCACCGTGGGATCAATCAGATAAGCGATGCACAGCGCATCGTGGACCGCAGCCGCATGGGGCACTGCCAGAGGCTGGGAATCATCGTGCACGGCAATCCGCTGCTCGCAGAGCGCCGCCGCAAAATCGCCCGAAACCGTCCCCAGTTTGCGGAACCGCTCGCAGTCATCCAGCGTGATACAGGCCGCATGGGTGGCATCCAGCGGAACCAGCGTGACCTTTGCCCCACAGTGGACGATAAACTGGGCAGCCTCGGGGTCGTGCCAGATGTTAAACTCTGCTGTGGGGGTGACGTTGGTGATGTTGTAGCCGCCGCCCATGATGACGATCTCCTCGATCTTGTCCATCACGGTGCCGTCCATCATCAGCGCCATTGCCACATTGGTCAGAGGGCCAACCGCCACGATGGTTACCGGCTCGGTTGCCTGGCGCAGATACTGAACATAAAACTCCGGCGCACTGATTGGCTGCTCTTTGATTTCCGCGGCCGGGATGTCCAGATAATCGGCGTGCATCTGGATGACCTTGCCGTCCTTCACAATCGGCTTTGATTCCCCTCTTCTGGGAAGCCTGTCCGGGCAGAGGAACTTGACCAGCGGTGCGCGGCACCCGCGGTAAACCGGCACATCCGAACCCAGCAGCTGCACCACCCGAAGGGTATTCTCGGTCGTCTTGTCGATATCCTTGTTCCCATCGACCGAGCAAACGGCTTCGAGCTGGATATCCGGCGAGAGGATTGCCGCCATAATCGCTACGGCATCATCCGAACCGGTATCCACGTCCAAAATGATCTTTCTCATCTTCCAAGCCTCCTGTACCTTTAAACTTTATTTCGCTCCACGGTGGCCTTTAAAGTGCGCGCCACCGCCATCAGAACAAGGATGACAATCGTGCAGATATAGGGGAACATCGAGATCAGCTCCGAGGGGAAGCTGCCCAGCTGCATATAGTTGGACAGCGCGTCCGCCGCACCGAAGACCATCGCCGCCAGCGTTGCCTGAATCGGCTCACCGGACGCGATGTTCATTGCGGACATCGAGATCATGCCGCGGCCGGCGATCATGTCGCGCGCAAACCAGGTCAGATAGCCCATCGACATATACATTCCGCCCAGCGCCGCAATAAAGCCGGACATTCCAAAGGAGAGGAAATAGATCTTTGTCGGGGAGATGCCGACCGACTCCGCCGCCTGCGGGTTTTCGCCCACCGAGCGGATGCGCAGGCCAATCTTCGTCTTGTACAGCAGGTACCACACAAGGGCCACCATGACAAAGGAGAGATAGGTCAGCACATTGTGCCCGGAAATGATCTGTCCCAGAAACGGGATGTCCTTGATGAGCGGGATATCCAGATTGCCGACATACAGGCTGGCAATTGCGCCCGCGGTATTCGCTTTCTGCTTGGTACACAGATACATGACAAATACCGTGCCGCCGACCAGAGCGGTGTTCATCGCAATACTGACAAGATAAAGGTCGCATTTCAGGACAAAGGAGCTGTAAGAGATAATCAGGGTGATGGCAATCGCCGCACAGAAGCCGGCCAGCATTCCCAGCATCAGGCTTTGGGTTGCCCCGCTGACCAGGACGCCGGTCAGGGCGGAGGCCAGCATCATACTTTCAATCGCAAGGTTCAACAGACCCGCTTTGCGGGTCACACAGGCTGCCACCGCGCCGAAAATCAGCGGTGTCGACACGCGGATCACGGCAAAGAGGAATTTTGCAACAGTATCCAGCATGATCATGCCACCCCCTCATTCTTCTTTCTGGAAGCCTTAAAGATCAGCTTCTCCTTGTATCTGCCCATAAAGTGCTCCGCTGCAATCAGCAGGATGATGATTGCCTGCATGATATCCACGAACTCAATGGGGATGTCCGAGGTATAGTTCAGGATCGAGGCACCGGTGCGCATATACGCCAGCAAAAAGGCGCCCAGCGGAACAAAAATCGGATTCTTTTTGGAGAGGACCGCCACGATCAGGCCGTCAAATCCCATATTGGTGAGCGCAGTCCACATATACCGGTCATAGATGCCCAGAATGTCCACCGCGCCGCCGATTCCGGCCAAAACCGCGCCCATCACCTGTGCGAGGATCAAGGTCGCCGTCATATTGATGCCGGATGCTTTTGCGAATTTGGGATTGGCGCCGCAGATTCGGATGTCGTAACCCAGCGCCGTGCGGTAGAAGATCAGCGCGGTGATGCCCACCGCAATCAGCCCGATAAAGATGCCGCCGTGCAGCTGCGTCTTCGAGATCAGGGCCGTCAGCTTGGCGTCCTCGGGGATCTGTTTGGAGGCCATATAGGTGATGCTGTTGTCGTACATTTTGGTCTTTACCAGATAGGTCGCAAGGTAAAGCAGCGCGTAGTTCATCATGATGGAGACGACGGTCTCATTGATTCCCATCTTCTCCCGCAAAACCGCCGGCACCGAGCCGAACACTGCACCGGTCAGCGCGCCGACCAAAATCAGAAGCAGGACAAAGACCAGATGCGGCAGCCCCATGTCGCCCATATTTACCGCCGCATAGGTTACCAGACAGCCGGACATCAGATAGACGCCCTCACCGATCAGGTTAAACCGGTTGGAAGCGTAAACAAAGCACATACCTGCGCCGGTCAGCAGATAGGGAATGAACTTTCCGAACAGCTGTCCAAACCGCCGCACCGAGGTGAAGGGGCCAACCGCGAACATATAAACCGCCTGAAACGGATCCTCGCTGATGAGCATGATGCACAGCAGGGCAATGCCGTATGCGATTGCCAGTGCGACGACGATTCTGAAGATCTCAAATCCAAATTCAATTTTTCTTGTTTCTTTCATACCAGCTCTCCCATTTCTTCCGGGGTCATTGTCTTGACGCCCAGCATATATTCTCCCAGAAGCTCTTCACTTACCGTTGAAGCATCCTTGAAATGGGCGACGATCTTGCCGTCCTTCATCACCAGCAGGCGGTCGGAGACCTCCAACACCTCATTGAGGTCAGAGGAGACCAGCAGCACAGCCACCCCCTCCTCGCGGGATTTTTTCACGAGGGTCTTGCGGATCATCTCGGTGGTTCCGACATCAATGCCGCGGGTCGGTTGATTTGCCAGAATCAGATGTGCACCGCTGGAGAACTCCCGCGCGACAATCACCTTTTGGATGTTGCCGCCGGACAGCATTCTGACCGGCTGGGTCCTGTCGTCACAGGAAACTTCGAAATCCTCAATCAGCTTATCAATATCCTGATTGATTTTTTTGGTATCAATTAAAAATCCAAACTTGCGGTATTCCTTGGAATGGATTCGGTCCGCCATGATATTTTCTCGGATCGGCAGGTTGGCCGCGCAGCCGTAAACCATTCGGTCCTCGGAGATGTACGCCATGCCCATCTTGCGGATTTCCCGCACGTTTTTGCCGCGCACGCTCTTGCCGCAGATCCGAATGTCGCCCGAGGAAATCTGCAGCATCCCGCTGATCAGCTCTGCGACCTGATTCTGCCCGTTTCCCTCAACGCCGGCGATGCCGACAATCTCGCCGCGGCGAATCCCGAAGGAGACCCCGTCGACCATCATGACGTTTTCGGCGTTTTTGTACTGCAGAGCATCGATTTCCAGCACAAGGTCGGTAGGCTTTGCGAGCTCTTTCTCGATCTCGAGGATTACGTCCCGGCCCACCATCATCCGCGAAATCTTTGCCGGGTTTAAATTCTCAATGACATCCGTGCCCACCGTGCGGCCGGCACGCAGCACTGTGACCCGGTCGCACAGTTCCATTACCTCTTCCAGCTTATGGGAGATAAAGATGATGGCAATGCCGCCCTTTTTCAGCGCCTTGAGCTGAACAAACAGCTCCTGCGTCTCCTGCGGGGTAAGCACCGCCGTCGGTTCGTCCAAAATCAGAATGCGGCACTTGCGCACCAGCGCCTTGAGGATCTCCACCTTTTGGCGCAGCCCTACGCCAAGATCCGCGATCTTCTCATTGGCATTGACCTTCAGCTGATATTTGTCCGAGATTTCCTGTGTAATAGCGATAGCCTCTTTCTTGTCAAAGGCCATCCCGCGGCCGGGCTCAATGCCCAGCGTCACATTCTCTGCAACGGTCAGCGAGGGCACCTGCATAAAGTGTTGGTGCACCATTCCAATGCCCTTTGCGATGGCATCCAACGGGCTGGAAATGTTGGCGTCCGCTCCGTCCAGAAGCACCCTTCCGCCCTGAAAATCTTCCATCCCGAACAGGATCTTCATCAAGGTGGTCTTTCCCGCTCCGTTTTCTCCCACGAGCGCGTGAATCTCGCCCTCATTCACGACCAGATTCACATCCTTGTTCGCCATAAATCCATTGGAATAGATCTTGACGATATCCTGCATACGAAGTACTTCAGCCAAGATGTATTTTCCCCCTTATCAGATGGGGAGATGAACTGTCGTCCATCTCCCCATCCCGTTCAAATTCAAATCAGCATCTCGCTGCTCTTACTGATCTCTCCACTCAACGAAAGCGTCGTAATCCTCGAAATCGAAGTAGGAGGGAATCTCAACCTTGCCGTCGATCACGTCCTGCTGCAGCCCGTCCATGTACTCCAGAACATCAGCAGGGGTAACCTCGCGATAGTACTCGTTATCCGACAGCCGCACGCCGCCCTCAACGATGCCGTAGGGCTCAACGGTGCCAAACGGAAGCTCGCCCGCGACCATCCGGTCGATGGTGTAAACGATCGAGCCGGCAACGTCCTTCTCCATCGAGGTCACGATGACGTCCGCATAGTCCGCATTCTCAGAAGCCTTGTAAACGGTCCACATATCGCTGTCAACGCCGATGCACCACAGCCCGTTCTCGATGCCGCCGCGGCCGGTAGCCTCTTTCGCCAGACCGGGGAACGCAGAACCGGAAATGCCATAGATAACATCCACGCCGCTGTCAAACATCGCAGCGGAAACCTCCTGCAGCTTCGACGCGTCTGCGGTGCCGCCGCCGTAGGCAATGCTGACCTCTGCATCGGGGTTCGCATCACGGATGCCCGCGACATAGCCGGTCACGAAGTCGTTGCCGACCGGGACATCATTGAAGACAAAGGCGCCGATCTTGTTGGTTTCGGTCAGTTTGCCGGCCAGCGCGCCCGCGAGGTAGGAGCCCTCGTTCTGCTTGAACGCAATGCCGAACAGGTTGTCAATGCCGTCGACCGCCGCATCGGTAGACATATCATAGGAGATAAAGTCGATATCGGGATAATCCGGCGCATACTTGATGCACAGGTCGGACAGGCCGTAGTTGGACTGGGTGACCACCAGATCATACTTGCCGCTGTCGATCGCGTCGACAAAGGCGTTCTCATAGGTGGAGGTATCCTTGCCAAGCTCGATGACATCCGCGGTCCAGCCATACTTTTCGGCTGCTTCCTGAGAGCCTTCCCAGCCCAGATCATTGAACGAGAGGTCGCCCAGATTCAGGCAGATGTAGACGATACTGCGCGCCTCGCCGTCCGCCGCAGCGGAACCGCCGCCCGCACTCTGCGACCCGCCCGCACTGGAAGAATCGCCGCCACCGCACGCCGCTAAGGTGAATACCATCGCAAGTGACAACAGAACAGCTACAAACTTTTTCATTTTCCTACCTTCCTTTCTTTTTTGCCTATTTCATGCGGTACACACCGCATCCATAAACCGTTTTTTGTGGCCTGACGGCCTGAGCGCCGATCTACGGCTTTGCCGCTTTGGTTCGGCGGTTGCGCGCGAGATTGTTCCGCTCATCATCCAGCCCCCATTTTTTGAGGACCGTGCGATTCATCCGCACCATGAAGAAGCTGATTCCGTGCCCATAGAACAGGACCTCAACGATGGTCATCACGCCGTACACCCCGTTCAGGAAGAGGGC
This sequence comes from uncultured Pygmaiobacter sp., assembly GCA_944386515.1. Lineage (GTDB taxonomy): Bacteria > Bacillota > Clostridia > Oscillospirales > Ruminococcaceae > Pygmaiobacter. The sequence goes on along the minus strand of CALXBJ010000011.1, from coordinate 12,596 downwards.
AGCCACAAAATAGAAAATCTCGCTGAACATCTTCAGATATTTGTACTCTATCCGGATCCGATCCGCCAGCGTAAAAAGGCACGCTTCAAATCCTGCGATCCCCAGACACATCGCGTTGGACAGCGCCCCGCCGAATGAGCGGCAGAGATATCCCATCGCCGCCATAACGATCTTCCAACCCCACTCTTCAAAAAGCCACGGGACCTGCATGAATAGCCGCATCCAACCGTCTATAAAGACGCCCTGAACCAAAATCATCAAGAAAGACCCGACTCCCATATACCTTCTCGCAAACAGGAATCCGACCAGCAGCATCGTTGCGTTGAAAACGGTGTAGACATTGCCCGGCAGGATGTCCAGTTTTGCCGCAATCGCGGTGAACAGGGTATTCATCGCGTCACTGCCCAGGCCATTCAGCGTGAAGATTGCTGTCCCGCAGCAGTTGATGGCCATGCCGAAAAAATAGATCCCCGCTTTCAGCGGGAGCTTTTCATCCAATCTGAACCCTAACCTCTTTCGCATTCACAACACCAATTATCGTATGTAGACGATATTTCTAATTTTCGGTTTTTCGTTGTAGCATTTTGTTCTGAAAATAGTATATGCTACTTTTTATTTGATGTAAAGCTCTAAAATATATAAATAATCCGTTTATTTTTTGTGTAATTTTCGCCTATATTCCTTTTATTGACAATTTTCCCAATGCTGGTAAACTATAAATTAGAATTTAATTATTTTGTCAGAATTCAGCGGTACCGCTAATTTTTTCTTTAAAGGATGTGTTTTATATGAACAAGCATGAACGCATCATTCTTGAAAAGCTGACCGAAAACCCCATGCTTTCTCAGTCCGAATTAGCGCAGATGCTAAACATTACCCGCTCCTCCGTCTCCGTCTATATTTCTTATCTGATGCAGAAGGGGTACATCCGCGGCCGGGGTTATATTGTCGAGGACAAAAAGACCTTTTACATTATCGGCTCAACCGGCATCGACTATCAAACCGCGATTTCGGAAAAACATCTCGCCATCCCCTACGCGCTGGACGGTTATGACCTCCTAGTCAGCTATGGCGGCATCAGCAAGAACATCGCAGAATCGCTGACGCGTCTGGGGCTTCACGCCGCCTGTATCTCTGCGGTCGGCTCCGACCTGATGGGGCAGGTGATCATTGAGGAGTGCAAAAAATCCGGTGTGGAGTGCTCTGATTTCCTGATCTCCCCGACACGGCAGACCTCAACCTACCTTGAAATTCGGTCTCTGGATTTCAATAAAATCCTGTTTGCTTCCGCCAATATGAAGCTGCAGCAGCTGATTACCCCTGATTTTTTAACCACCAAGCAGCATAAGCTCAAGCACGCCGAACTGGTAATCATCGAGGACAGCTTGTCCAGCGCCACATTGCAATACGTCTCCTCGATGTACTCCAATACGCTTTTCATCTGTACAAAGCCCTCGCGTATTTCTCGCTATTCCGGTTTTCTCAATCAGATTAACGGTATGCTGACCAGCCTTGAAAATGCGGCGGCGATTCTGGACCGCGCGATACCGGATGACAGCGATTCCAAAGAGGTCTTTCGTCTTTCCAAGCTGCTGCAGTCTCAGCTCTCCGGGCCGCTGCTGATCTGCTACGGAAAGGATAAATTCTGTTATACCGATCAGGGGGGCAGCGTCATCTGCACCTTTTCCGATCCCTCCCCAAGAACAGACCTGTTTTCCCATTATCGTGACACGGTGGCCGCCGGTTTCATCTATGCTCTCTCACAGGGGTTTGAGCCCGCGGAGATGTTAAAGTTTACCGCCGCCTGCCGGCAGGTTGCCGCAGAATCCAGTTCCTTCCGCAACCAACATCTGTGTATCGAACTTCTTGAGACCAGAATAAACAAAAGTGTTTTCTCCTTCCTCTATTCCTGATGTATTCCGCCCCGTTTTTCTCCCTTCCTTCCCTGTCTGGGGCAGAGGAAAAACGGGCACAAAGCAAAAAAACCGTCCCAACGCCTATGCGTTGGGACGATTTTTTGTTTTGTGTTTTTCATCCGGCAGCTGTTTCAAAAAAGCTGCTTCGGCCTACATCTCTCAGCCGTTCTCCGCTTCCTTCATCTTTGCGAAGCACTCGCTGCAGTAGACCGGACGGTCGCCGGTGGGCTTAAAGGGCAGACGCGCCTCCTTGCCGCAGCTGGCGCAGACCGCGGTGAACATCTCACGCGGGCCCTTGCCGCCGTTCTTGCGGGCGTCCCGGCAGGCCTTGCAGCGCTGGGGCTCGTTCTCAAAGCCGCGGCTGGCATAGAACTCCTGCTCACCGGCGGTGAAAACAAATTCTTTGCCGCACTCTTTGCACACCAATGTTTTGTCCTGATACATGATTGTTCTCCTCTACCTCAAGTTATTTGCCCACGGAAGGATTTAAACCGACACCTTTGGAAAACCAACGCTCTCTTTTAAGCTACAAAGGGCATATATCACAGCGCCCGCAGCGGGCTGCTGTTTTTGCTTATGCGGCCACCGGCCGCGCAGGCCATGGTTGAAAGGGCTATTGTGCCCGTCTGAGTTTCCGGCGCACCCGCGTCAGTGCATTGTCCACCGCTTTGGGGGACTTGGACAGCTCCGCGGCGATCTCCGCGTAGCTGCGCCCGCGCAGTGAGAGCAGCAGCGCCCGCTTTTCAAAGCCGGTCAGCTTTGTGTTGATGCCGCGGATGGTCTCCCGCAGCTGCTCGCGCAGGATTGCCTGTTCCTCCGGTCCCGGCGAAGCCTGCCTCTCATCCAGCGCAACCGCCTCGCTGAGCGGCTGATGCTTTTTGCGCAGCGCCGCACGGCGTGCGGTCAGCACCGCGTTGCGGATGCAGATTGCCGCATAGGTGGAAAAGGAGGCCTGTCCGTTTTCGGCAAACGAATTCACCGCATAGAACAAACCGATATACCCCTCCTGCACCGCGTCCTCAAAGTCCAGCCCCGGGCAGGATGCCGCTCTGGCAAACCGGCGGATCACCGGCATATATCCCGCAATCAATGCGGCCAGCGCAGCCTCGTCCCCGCCGCGCGCGCGGCGGATCTTTGCCGCTTCTTTTCCATCCGGCATAGGCATCGGTTCCCCCGAAAAGATTTCGATCCATTACAGTATAAAGACTCATCTCCCCAATGTCAATACTATTTTTCAGTTTTGTTCATATATGTTGAATTATTTCTGTGCAGTATGTACAATCGTTTTCTTGTGTTCTTTCCTTTTTGCCCTTTTCCGCCCTTTTCTGTGCAGTTTCTTTTTCCATCCGCGGATACCCGCCGAAAAAGCGCAAGCCCCCTCTTTGCCGCCCCCCTTTGCGCTGTACCGCAGCCAAAACGCCGCCCGCCCCCTTGATTTTCTCTTTTCATATTGCTATAATAGTATGGATTCAGACACGCCGGTATGATGGAATTGGCAGACGTGACGGACTCAAAATCCGTTGGTGGCGACACCGTGCCGGTTCGACCCCGGCTACCGGCACCAGCTCGTCGCAAGCGACATATCGCTTGCGACGAGCTTTTTCATTTCATTGCAAAGCTCATCGCGCGCTCATTCTGCTGCTCCTCGCTTCCAAATCGAACCCGCTGCGCTGGGCTTCGATTTGGTTTTGGGTGCAGACCTGAAGGCCGCGGCATCTATAGTGTTGCGATGTTCCAGCTCGTCGCAAGCGCTTATCGCTTGCGGCGAGCTTTTTCATTTTGTTGCAAAGCGCACCGCGCTCCTTCTGCCGCTTTTGCCCTCAAATCTCCCCATCGCGGCGCCCGTTTTTTCTCTTTTTTTAAAAAGCCCCTTTTTCCCCGCTTGTTTTTCTCTGTCCGTTGTGCAATACTGGGGCTGTGATTGCTGCGGGGAACACCCCGCGGAGTAAAAGGAGGTGCTCTTTTGAGCCGTACATTGTTTGAAAATGCGCTGATTCTGACCGTCGATGACCAAAACACCGTCTACCGCAGCGGCTGGCTCTTGGTGGAAGGGGACAAAATCGCCGCGCTGGGGAACGGCACTTATTCGGGCGACCGGGAAGGCGTCGCCTCTGTGAACGCCGCGGGGCGCGCGCTGCTGCCGGGCTTCGTGGACGCCCACACCCATGTCGCGGGCAGCCTTTTTAAGGGGCTGCTGGAGGATGACCCCAACGGCTTTTACGGGTTTGCGCTGCCGATGGAAGGCCGGCTGACCCGGGAGGACGTCTATCACCTCTCCCTTCTGGGCGCATGGGAGTGTATGCAGGCGGGAATCACCACCGTCAATGAAATCTACCACTATTCGCTGCAGGTCGCGCAGGCGCTGGATGAAATCGGCATCCGCGCAGTGGTCAGCCAGAACATCGTGGATGTCGACATCGGCGCGCTGCGGTACAACGATTACACCCGCGACCCCGCAAAGGGCGAGGCCTTTTTGGAGGAGAATATCCAGCTGATTGAGCGGTACCACGGCAGGGACAACGGCCGAATCACCTGCCGGGTCGGTCCCCACGCCACCGACACAGTGTCGATGGAACTGGCCAAAAAATGTGTCGCGGTCGGGCAAAAATACGGGGTTGGGTTCCACACCCATGTCGCCCAGAGCGAGCGCGAGGTCGCCCAGCTGAAGGCCGGTTACGGCCTGACGCCGGTGGAGTTCCTGCGGGAGACCGGGCTGCTGGGGGACCACCTGATGGCGGCGCACTGCATCTATACCACCCCCTCGGATATCCGGCTGCTCGCCGAGAGCGGCACCCATATGCTGCATTGCACACAGGGGCTGGGGCGAGACAGCGATTTCCCGCCGACAAAGGAGATGTTCGCCGCCGGCGTGGACATTGTGCTGGGCACCGATTGGCTGACGATGGATCCCTGGGACAATATGCGGTTTGCCATCGGGCTCAACCGGCAGCACGGAGTCGACCACGCGACTGCCGGCGCGCTGGAAATGCTGCGCCGCTCCACCATCCAGCCCGCCCGGGCGCTGGGTCTCGGGGACCGGATCGGCAGCCTTGAGCCGGGCAAGCAGGCCGACCTGCTGCTGCTGGACACCACCGGGCCGAACCTGACCCCGATGTTCCACGACCCGGTGGTCACCATTGTCTACAACGCCTGCCGCGGCGATGTGACCGACGTGATGGTGGACGGCCGGTTCACCGTGCGCGGGCGCCGGCTGCAGACGCAGAAGGAGGAGGACATTCTGCTCCTTGGCCAAACAACCGCGATGGATGTCTATCACCGGCACGTCGTGGGGCTGCACTGAGCGCGGCTCTGCGGGAAGGGTGCCCGTGCAGCAAAAGAGGGAGCGCGTCCTTTTTGGGGACACGCTCCCTCTTTTATTGCATTTTTAGCCGCCGCAGCATCCCGCTGCGCGCAAGGCCGACCGCAGAGCAGCCCCTGCGGCGGAATCAGGCCAAAACCGCGTTGTCGACCAGATACTCCATGACCCGGTTGTTCAGCGCGACCCGGCGCAGATAGCCCGTGCCGTAGCTCTCCTCAAAGGCGCTGTAATCATCGGTGTACATCACCGTTTTAAAGTAATCGGCGACATCCTCGTCGGTCACATGGATATCCGCAGCCTCCGCAATGGCCTGCAGGATCAGCTCATCCTTTGCCATATCTTCCAAATCTTCGAGATAGGTCTCCCGCAGTTCCTCCTCGGTGGAGGCCCCCACCATCGAGAACGCCTGCTCCAGCGTGATTCCATAGTTGCTTGCCAGATTCTTGTACTCATCCAGCATCCGGTCGAACTGGTAGTCCACCATGCTCTGGGGCAGCTCGCTGATCTGGCTCTCCTCGACGATCTTTGCCCACAGGTACTGTGCGCTCGCGCTCCAGGACAGATCCTCCCGGATGGTATCCCGCGCCTGCTGGGCCGTCGTCCAGCCGTAAATATCGGTCAGGTGCTCCTGCACAAAAGCATCGTCCAGTTCGGGGAGGACCGCCTCGCTGATATAATTGACCGTGATGGCAAACACCGCGTCCTTGCCGGCCAGCTCCTCGTTGTTCGGATATTCATCCGGGAAGGTCACCTCAATGTCAAAGTTCTCCCCCGGCTTATGGCCGATGAGCTGCTCGAGAAAATCGTCGATGTAGCTCGTCACCCCGATGGTCACGTCGGTGCCGTTGCCCTCGGTGCTCCCGCCTTCAAACTCGACGCCGTCGACGCTGCCCACATAGTCGATGTTCACCGTGTCCCCGTCCTCAATCGCGCGGTCGAGGACCTGCTGGGTGGTCACGTAGTCCCCCAGAAGATCTGCAAACGCATCGTCCACCTGCTCCTCGGTGACGGTGTGGACATCACCGGGCACCTCGATGCCGGTGTAGGCGGGCAGGGTCACATAGTCCAGCGCCGTGACCTGCGTCCAGCGGCCGTCCTCGTCATACCCCGCGCTGTAATCAAAAGTGCTCTCCTTTTCGCCGCAGCCGGAAAACAGCGCGGCGGCCAAGCCGGCAGCCAGCAGCAGCGCCATGGCTTTCTTTTTCAGATTCATCTTTTGGCTCCTTCGTTTTTCTTTTTTCATCCGCCGCTTTGGGCGGGGCGCGGCCGGTCGGGAGCTGTATTCTCTCCGCTTCTCCGAAAAGCCGTATTTTTTATTATACGCCATTTCGCAGCCCTTGGGTGAACATTTTTTAAACCTTTTCAAAAATTCCTCAATTTATACCGCTGCAGCCCCTGCTCTTCTCCTCTTGCGCCCTACGGAAAAATCGCTTATAATATTTTTTGATCTCGGCATATCGCCGTCAAGGAGGACAGTTATGGATATTCTGCTTATCTTCGCCTGTTTTTATTTTGCCTTTTCGCAGGCAAAGGCGTTAATTGATTACGGCAACCAGCCCTGGGAGCTGGTGCACTACCTGCTGTTGCTGCTCACCATTGTTCTGGCGGGGCTGGGCGTTTTCCGCTCGTACCTCTATTATAAGGAATGGAAATATAAAAAAGAGCACCCCGAGGAGGATGGGCTGCCCCAGACCTCGAGCACCGATGACACGGACGAGGAGGAGAAGGACGAGGAAGACGGCGCTGCCGGCGAGGCGCTTCCCGCGGCGGCGGAGGACACCTCCAATCAGGATTCCACCCACTGATTTTCACAATCCGTCATTTGAACAGATCGCATCAAGACAGGGCACCCGCTGGGACTTTTCCCGGCGGGTGCCTTTTTGTCTGTCCTGAGGCGGGCGTGCTCGTCGTTTCTCTTTTTTCGATTTTACATTTCCCCCTTTGTTTTACAAGAGTTTTACCTTATTTACACCTTTTTTGTTTTTCTTTTCGCTTTTTCACTTTATAATATAAACATACAACTTATTATTAAAAACAAGTTGTCAGATTACAAAGGAGGTGTTCTCATGCGGAACAAACTGGTGGTTGCCTGCTCTGTGGGCAACTGTGTCCATGTCGCAGGCGGGATTCATTTTCTGGACCTCGCCGCCAACGAGGGGTATGACACCCTTTTTCTCGGCCCGGCTGTCGCGGTTGCCGATCTCCTGCGGCAGATTGATGCGCTGCAGCCCGAGATGGTCGCAGTCGGCTACCGGCTCACCCCCGAAAACGTCGAACCGATTCTGGATGCGCTGATCGAGGGTGCCGCATCGCTGCACTGCCGGCCGCGCTGGGTGTTCGGCGGCACCCGGCCGGTCGCCGAGCGGGCGGCGGCGCGCGGCTTCTTCGAAAAGGTGTTTTTCGGGGACGAGGACCTCGATGAGAGCATCGCCTTTCTGCGGGGGCAGGACCTCGCAGGGCACAGCGGCCCCGCCGAGGACCGGCTGATGGCCCGGCTTGCCCAAAAGCAGCCCTATCCGCTGCTGCGCCACCACTTTGGCCTGCCCAGTTTTGCCGCCACCGAGGAGGGGATCGGCAGGATCGCCCGCTCCGGTGTTCTGGACGTGATCTCACTGGGGCCGGATCAAAACACCCAGCAGTTCTTCTTTCACCCCGAACGGCGGAACCCCTCCATGGAGGGCGCGGGCGGCGTGCCGCTGCACACCGAAGCGGATTTCCGACGGCTCAAGGCCGCCTCACAGCAGGGCAACTACCCGCTGATGCGCTGTTACAGCGGAACCGACGATGTTTTTGCCTTCGCCCAGCTGCTCTGCGACACCATCAACAACGCCTGGTGCGCCGTCCCGCTGTGCTGGTACAACGAGCTGGACGGCCGCGGGACCCGCCGGTTAGAGGTCTCGATTGTGCAGGCCCAGCAGCTGATGCACTGGCACGCGGTGCGGGGGATCCCTGTCGAGGTCAATGAGCCCCACCACTGGGGGCTGCGGGACGCCCATGATGTGATCTCGGTGGTCATGGCCTATCTTGCGGCTTACAATGCAAAGCGCGCCGGCGTGCGGGACTATGTCGCCCAGTATATGTTCAATCTGCCCGGTTCGATGGGATTTGCGATGGATCTCGCCAAGGCGCTGGCGATGCGGGATCTGGTCGAATCTCTGGCGGACAGCAGCTTTGTCCCGCTGCGGGAGGTGCGCGCTGGGCTGCCATTTCTCTCCTCCGACCTGATGGCGGCAAAGGGGCAGCTCGCCGCCTCCACCTACTCCGCGATGGCGCTCAGTCCCCAGATCATCCATGTGGTCGGGTACAGCGAGGCGGAGCACGCCGCCGATCCCGATGTGGTGATCGAGAGCTGCCGCATCGTCCGCGGGGTGGTGCGCTCAATCCTCTACGGCGCCGCCGATCCCACCGGTGACCCGATCCTCTGCCGGCGGCGGGCACGCCTCGTGGAGGAGGCCCGTTTCCTGCTGGATTTCATCTGCAGCAGTTACAGCGCCCTTTCCGAAGACCCGCTCGGCGACGCACGGGTTCTCGCCGACTGTATCCACCGCGGGATCCTCGACGCGCCGCATATTCTCAAGAATGAGCGGTTCCATGGCATCCTCGAGACCCGGATGATCGCGGGCAGCTGCCTTGCGTGGGACCGCAGGGAGAAGCGCCCGCTGAGCGAGGCGGAACGGCTGGAGCGGCTGGCGGCCGCGGGCAATCTCGCCCATCTGGGGGAGGCGGGCAGCCTCTCGCCGCAGGCCGCCGTTTCGAAGGAGGTACGCGCATGAGTCTGAAGAAGAATGCCGTCGCCGTCATCAGCTCGGGCAACGGCGGGCAGTCCCTCGCCGCCTACTATGCGCTGCACGGGTTTGCGGTGCGGCTGTATGTGCGGGAGGCCGAGCGGGTGGCCATGTTCCCCAGCCGGGACTTCTCCCTCTCCGGCGTCGAGGAGGGAATCGGCCGTCTCGACCTGATCTCCTGCCGTATGGAGGAGGTTCTGCGGGACGCCGCCCTCGTCATGGTCACCACCCCGGCGCAGTACCACACCGTGATCGCCCGCACGGCCGCCCCTTTCCTGCAGGACGGGCAGACGGTGGTCCTCAATCCGGGGCGCACCTTCGGGGTGCTGGAGTTCGACGCGGCGCTGCGCCGGTCCGGCTGCGATGCACAGATCCGGCTGGCGGAGGCCGACACCTTTCTCTTCACCTGCCGCTGCAGTCGGATCGGCCGGCCGGTGATCTACCGGATCAAGGACGAGCTGAAGATCGCTGCCCTCCATCCCGAAGACACCCCCGCAGTGGTCGGCCAGCTGCGGGAGCTCTTCCCCTGCGTCCAGCCCGCGCAGAGCATCCTTGAAACCGGTCTGTCCAATATGGGGATCCTGTTTCATCCCGTCCCGGCGCTGATGAATCTGGTCCGAATTGAGGCGGGTGAAGATTTTCTCTACTACCACGAGGGGATCTCCCCGCTGGTCGCCTCGGTGCTGGAGCGGCTGGATCAGGAACGGGTTGCGGTCGCCCGCGCTTTGGGGGTGCCGGTCCTGCCGGTTCTGGACTGGCTGCACAGCAAATACGGCTCCCGCGGCGGCAGCCTCTATGAGGCGCTGCAGCAGACCGAGGCCTATGCCGCGGTGCTGGGGCCGAAGGATATCCACACCCGCTACCTCTATGAGGACGTGCCCACCGGCTGCGTTCCGCTGCTGGCACTGGGCCGCCTTCTCGGGCTGAGGATGCCGGTCACCCAGTCGGTTGTCCAATGGGCCTCCACCGTCTGCGGAACCGATTTTTACGCGATCGGACGCAATGAGATGCGGCTGGATCTCTCTTCCCTGCTGTCGAATCCCTCCCCCGCCCCGCAGATCTGTGCGGCTGGCGCGGATTGACTTTCCCGACAAAGAACGGCGGGCAATGCCTCTGCATTGTCCGCCGTCCGTTTTTGCATTTCTCCTTCCGGCCATTGCCGCCGTGCGGCTTACTGTTCCTCGTGCTGGGCCCAGTCGAGCGAGCGGCCCACCGCCTTGTGCCACTCCCGCATCAGGCGGTCACGCTCCGCCTGCTCCATCTCGGGCATATAGACCTTGTCCAGCGTCCAGTGGCTGCGGATCTCCTCGAGATCCTTCCAGTAGCCGACAGCCAGACCCGCCAGATACGCCGCGTCCAGCGCGGTGGTCTCCCTTATCATCGGGCGGCGCAGCGGCAGGTTCATGATATCCGCCTGAAACTGCATCAAAAAGCCGTCCCGGGTCGCGCCGCCGTCCACCCGCAGCTCCTTCATCTCGATGCCGGTGTCGCTGATCATCGCATCCAGCAGATCCTTGGACTGGTAGGCGGTGGACTCCACCGAGGCGCGGATGATGTGGTTGCGGGTGGTGCCGCGGGTGATCCCCACGATGGTCCCGCGGGCGTACATATCCCAATGGGGCGCACCAAGCCCGGTAAAGGCGGGCACGACATAGACCCCGCCGTTGTCCTTGACCTTTTTGGCAAAATACTCACAGTCGCCCGAGTCGTCAATGAAGCGCATCTCATCCCGCAGCCACTGCACCACAGCGCCGCCCACAAAGACGCTGCCCTCCAGCGCATAGCTGACCTTGCCGCCCAGCCCGATGGCGATGGTGGACAGCAGCCCGTTCTTGCTGCGGCAGATCTCGTCGCCGGTGTTCATCAGCAAAAAGCAGCCGGTGCCGTAGGTGTTCTTGGCATCGCCCTTTTCAAAGCAGGTCTGCCCGAAGAGCGCCGCCTGCTGGTCCCCCGCAATGCCCGCGATGGGGATGTCCACCCCCTGAATGCTGACATAGCCGTAGACCTTGCTGGAATCGCAGACGGTGGGCAGCATCTGCATCGGGATGCCCAGATAATCGCAGATTTTCTTATCCCAGCACAGCCGGCTGATGTCGAACAGCATGGTGCGGGACGCATTGGTATAATCGGTGACATGGACCGCGCCGCCGGTCAGCTTCCAGATCAGCCAGCTGTCCACCGTGCCGAACAGCAGGTCGCCCGCCTCGGCCTTTTCTCTGGCGCCCTCCACATGGTCGAGGATCCATTTGATCTTGGTGCCGGAAAAATAGGCGTCGATGATCAGCCCCGTGGTCTGCTTGACATACGGCTCCATGCCGTCCTGCTTCATCTGCTCGCAGATGCCCGCGGTGCGGCGGCACTGCCAGACAATCGCATTGTAAACCGGGCGGCCGGTGTGCCTGTCCCATACAATCGTGGTCTCCCGCTGGTTGGTGATGCCGATTGCCGCCACCTCGTCGGGATTGACCCCGCTCTTTGCCAGCACCTCAATCAGCACCCCGTACTGTGAGGCATAGATCTCCATCGGGTCATGCTCGACATACCCCGGCTGCGGATAGATCTGCTCAAACTCCTTTTGGGCAATCTCGATGATGTTCTGCTCCCGGTCAAAGATAATCGCCCTCGAGCTGGTCGTCCCCTGATCCAATGAAATTATGTATTTTTTCATCCGCAATGCCTCCTTTTGATTCCGCAGCAGGATAAAAAAACAGCCAAAGCAAACACGCCCCGAAAAGGCATTTTTTCGCTTTGGCTCTTATCTCTAAGCGGCAATACTTTTCTTTCTCAACTATAACACACCGAAAACGAAAGCACAACCGCCCGGATTTCAAAATACTGTACAAAAATCCGACGCTTTTTTTGGCAGAAAGCGGAGCCGTCCCCTGTTCTTTCCTCACAAAAACTCGGGTTTTTTCTGTTCTCTGCGGGCAAAATGAGATCATCAGGGCCGAAATCCACAACAATTTTCCCGTTAATTGTATTTATTTTCGAAACTTATTATTTATTTTCGAATTTTTTGTTGTTTAATCTGACAAAACCACCCGGTGGAAAAAACAGGTTTTGTGTATATGGGAAAAAAGCGGTTTGATTATGCACTTTGCACAAGACAAAGTGATTTCTTTGTGCTATACTGACAATGCGGTCAGGAAAAGGACCGCGATATGAAACACAGAATCTAAGAAAGGAAGATGCATTATGGTTAAGTCAATCAACGTCAAAAACCTGTCTCAGGTAAAGGAGATCGTCAAAAAGGCAAGCCGCTGCACTGACGACATCGGTGTGCACGATGAGGCCGGCGCCATCGCGGACGCGAAGAGTATCCTTGGCCTGATGCGCCTTGATTATAGCAAGCCGGTTCGTCTGGTGAGCGAGAACGCCGCGGAGCTGGAGTATGTGGCTACCGCTGTCCGCAGCTGATTTTCGCGCTGCTCTCAACTGAAATAGGCATCAAAGCGCCGGCGGGGCGGGTTCCATTGTAGGGTGGGCCCGCCCCGCCGGCCTTTCTTCACAAAATATTCATGCCGGGCGGCTTGCTTTCCCGGCTGATTTTGTTAAAATAGAGGATATCCGGCAATA
>CALXBJ010000010.1 GCA_944386515.1 uncultured Pygmaiobacter sp. | reverse complement strand
CATCCGGTCCTTGAGCCGGCCGATCGCCGACAGCGCCGAGCGGACGGGCAAAAACTTGTCGTCGATGTTGTACTGTTTATAGACCTCCTTCATCGCGCGCTGGGAGTCGTCGCTGTCATAGATGGTAAAGGAGGAGGGGTAGCCCAGCTGCGGCGCCTCCCTGCGGAGGATCCGCACACAGGCGGAGTGGAAGGTGCTGGCCATAATGTCCTGCGCGTCGCTGCCCAGCATCGCGGCGAGCCGGTCTTTGAGTTCCCTCGCCGCCTTGTTGGTGAAGGTGATTGCCAGAATGTGCCACGGGCGCACCGCCCCCACCGACAGCAGCCCGGCGAGCCGGCTGTTCAGTTTGCCGCCGTTCTTGAGCAGCCCGCGCAGCTCATCGAGGTCCTGCACGGTCACACTGCCGAAGATCTTGTCGCTGTCGTGTGCCGTACCGAACCGCACCAGATTCGCGATCCGGTTGACCAGTACGGTCGTCTTGCCGCTTCCCGCGCCCGCAAGGATCAGCAGCGGGCCGTCGACGGTAAACACCGCCTCCCGCTGGACCGGGTTCAGCCGACCAAAGCTCGCCTCGATCACCTGCCGGCGCAGGGCGAGAAATTCTCTTTCCAATTCACTGCTCATCAGACACCGTCCAACCTTTTTTCTTCTGCAAAATCGGGTTCATTATACCACAAAACATCTTTGAGAAAAAGCCCCGCCGCAGGGGTGTTTTTTCCCCGCGGCGCACAAACAAAAGACCCCGGGCCAAAAATGGCTCGGGATCTTGAAGGCAAATTATTTTTTTGCTCAGCTGAGCATATTGATCAGGATGCCCGCCGCAACGGCGCTGCCGATAACGCCGGCGACGTTCGGACCCATCGCGTGCATCAGCAGGAAGTTGGAGGGATCCTCCTTCTGGCCTTCCTTCTGGGAGACACGGGCCGCCATCGGGACGGCGGAGACGCCGGCGGAACCGATCAGCGGGTTGACCTTGCCGTGGGTGGCCCAGCACATGATCTTGCCCAGAACGACGCCGCCCGCGGTGCCGAAGCCGAAGGCGATGACGCCCAGACCCAGAATATACAGGGTCTGCAGGTTGAGGAAGGTGTTGGCGCTGGTGGTGCAGCCGACCGAGAAGCCGAGGAAGATGGTGATGATGTTCATCAGCTCATTGCCCGCGGTCTTGCAGATCCGCTCCACGACGCCGGACTCCTTCATCAGGTTGCCGAGCATCAGCATACCGACCAGCGGCGCGGCGCTGGGCAGCAGCAGCGAGATGACGATGGTGCACATGATCGGGAAGATGATCTTCTCGGTCTTGGAGACCGGCCGCAGCTGGGTCATCTTGACCTGGCGCTCCTTCTTGGTGGTCAGCGCCCGCATGATGGGGGGCTGGATGACCGGGACCAGCGCCATATAGCTGTAAGCCGCGACCGCGATGGCGCCCAGCAGATGCGGGGCCAGCTTGGAGGTGACGTAGATGGCGGTCGGGCCGTCCGCGCCGCCGATAATGCCGATCGAGGCGGCCTCAGCGCCGGTGAAGCCCAGCATCTTCGCGCCGAAATAGGTCATGAAGATGCCCAGCTGGGCGGCAGCGCCCAGCAGCAGACTCTTGGGGTTGGAAATCAGCGGGCCAAAGTCGGTCATGCTGCCGATGCCCAGGAAGATCAGCGGCGGGTAGATGCCCAGCTTGACGCCGAGGTAGAGCATATCTGCAAGGCCGCCGTTGTTGAGCACGTTCAGAAAGTCCGGATGGCCGGACTCGGTGAGGAAGTATTCCATGTGGATGATGCCGGAACCGGGCAGGTTTGCCAGCAGCATACCAAAGGCAATCGGCAGAAGGAGCAGCGGCTCAAACTGCTTGACGATTGCGAGATAGAGCAGCACACAGGCGATGACGATCATCACCAGATAGCGCCAGTCGGCAATGAGCCCGGCAAAGCCGGATTCCTGTGCGATGCCGACGACAGCGTCCAAAAATCCCTGCATAGTAAAAAGCGTCCCCCTTTACGTTGATTAAAACGGCTCGGTGTAGGAATACACCCCAGCCAGCGCCCAGCCGTTGCGGCGGGCGGGCGCCTTGGTGATGCTGCGCACCGCGACCGGCGTGTCCGACATCGCGGTGACCGCGGCGCTGATTGCGGCGACGACCTCACCCGGGATGCCGGCCTGTACGGCGGGAGCGGGGGCGGGGGCGGGCGCAGCCTTTGCTGCGGGAGCGGGGGCGGCAGCGGGCTTTTCGTCCTGCTTCTTCGCGCTCTTCTTATCCAGCCCGACAAAGATCACGCCCTGCAGGGCGATGATCAAAAACAGCAGAATAAGAATCGCAAAGACCAGAACCAGACCCGTAATGATAACAGTTGCAATACTCGGTTCCATTCCTGAAAGATCCCTCCTTAGCTTGAAACGATATCCTTATGTATTATAAGGGATTTATTTTTGTGTTTCAACCGTTAAAACCCCAAATTGTTAATTTTTTAGCAATATTTTTTTTAGTCGCTTTTTCCAATTTGACGCATATCCGCACCGCACACAGCAGGCGGCGGCGCGGGAAAATCCCGCGCCGCCGCTCTCTCTTTGCCCTGTTATCTGTGTGCGATTCCCGGCGTCGCATCCCTAAAGCCGGACTCCAGCCGGTCGACCATCGACAGGCTTTTGCCGGTACCCAGCGCGACGCAGTTGACCGGGTCGTCCGCCGCCCGCACCCCTATCTTCAGCCGCTCGGCCAGATAGATGTCCAGTCCGCGCAGCAGTGCGCCGCCGCCGGTCATCAGCATCCCCTCTGCCAAAATGTCCCCGGCAAGCTCGGGCGGGGTGCGCTCCAGCACCCCATGGACAGCCGATGCCAGCTGAGAGATGCACTCCTCAATCGGCTCATACAGGTCCTCGGTGGTGACCGTCTGCCGCCGGGGCAGCCCGGTGTCAAGGCTGCGGCCCTTGACCTCCGCCGACGCCGAAAAACCCGCTTTCGGGGTACAGCAGGCACTCTCCCGCTTGAGCACCTCGGCGCTCTTCTCCCCGATTATAAGATGGTACTTGTCCCGCACCTGCCGCACGATTGCGGCATCCAGCGCGTTGCCGGCGATCTTGATGGAGCTGGACTGCACCTTGCCGCCCATCGAGATCACCGCGATGTCGCTGGTGCCGCCGCCGATATCCAGCACCAGATGGCCCTGCGGGCGGGTGATGTCAAGGCCGGCCCCCAGCGCCGCCGCAATCGGCTCATCAATCAGATAGACCTGCCGTGCGCCCGCGGCGACAACCGCCTCCACCGCGGCGTCGCTCTCGATGCCGGAGATCGCCGCCGGCACACAGACCGCGACCCGCGGCTTGACAATCGGGGACTGGTACGCCTTGATGAGGAACCGGCGCACAATCTCCCGGGTGAGCAGATGGTCCGAGATCACCCCGTCCTTGAGCGGACGCACCGCCATGATGTGCGCGGGGGTTCGCCCCACCATTTTATATGCGTCGTCCCCCACCGCCAGCACCCGGCCGCTGTCGGTATCCACCGCCACCACCGTCGGCTCGCTGAGGACAACCCCCCTGCCCTCGACATGGATGATGACCGAGGTCGTACCGAGGTCAATCCCGATATCGTTCTGCGCCATTGTGCAACGCATCCTTTCCCTTTGATTTTCCGTTATCTGGGCATCGTCCGTGCAAAGACAACCGCCCACACCTGCGCCGCACCGCCCGCCTTCAGCGTCTTTGCCGCCTGTGTCAAGGTCGCGCCGCTGGTGGTGACATCGTCGCAGAGCAGCACCGTTTTGCCCCGCAGCCGGTCCGCGTCCCGAATGCCAAACGCGCCAACCAGATTGCCGCGCCGCTCTGCCAGCGGCAGATCGTGCTGGCGCATTGTCTCCCGTTCTTTTACCAGTATATCATCCCAAAGCGGGATTGCAAGCCGGCCGGCAATCCGCTGCGCGAGCAGATGCGGGATGTCGTAGCCCCGTTCGCGGCGCTCTTTGCGGGTGGAGGGGATCGGGATCACCGCATCGGGACAAAGGCCGGGCAGCGTCTTTTGCAGCTTGTCCGCCATCTCCTCCCCATAAAAGGAGGCAAACTGCCGCGCGCCGCCAAATTTGAGCCGGTGGATCCCGCGGCGGACCGGGTCCTCATACCGATAACAGGCGACCCCGCCCGCAAGCCCGGGCACAGCGCCCACAAGCATCGCCTCGGTCCCATCCAGACGGCAGCGCTGCCGCTGCGGCGCACACCGGCAGGATGGCGCGAACCCGACCACCTTCCCGCAGTAGACGCACCGCTTTGGAAAGAGCAGCGCCCGTATCAGTGCCAGCGGCTTTGCCATTTTGTTTTCTCCCCTTATCTGCGCACCCCTCAGCAGATGCTGTCGTCCTGCAAGAGCCGGGTCAGGCAGGAATAGCGCAGCATTTTGCGGTCATTCTCAATCATGCCGTGCAGCACCGACCTGCTGCCGACCAAGATCAGCAGCCGCTTTGCGCGGGTCACGCCGGTGTAGATCAGGTTGCGGTAGCACAGCCGCCGCGGGGTGTCCTCGGTCACCGGCAGCACCACCGCGCCGAACTCGCTGCCCTGGCTCTTGTGGATGGTAATCGCATAGGCGATCTCCAGCTCCCGGATGGTCTCGCCGGTATAGGTAATCAACCGGTCGTCGGAGCGCACCCGCAGGGTGCCCGCCCGGAGGTCCACCGCTTCAATAATGCCCAGATCCCCATTGAACGCACCGACGCCGCCCTCGCCGTCCAGCCGCTCATAGAGGATGTCGTAGTTGTTGCGCACCTGCATCACCTTGTCCCCCTCGCGGTAGGTGACCCCGAAATAGCTGAGCTGCCGCTTTCCCGGCGCAGGCGGGTTGAGCAGCTGCTGCAGCCGGGCGTTGAGCGCCTGTGTCCCGGCGGGGCCGAGCTTGCTGGGGCAGAGGACCTGTATGTCCTCCACCGGGTCAAAGCCATAGCTCTTGGGCAGGCGGGAAGCCACCAGCTCACAGATCAGCTCCTGACTGCTCTGCCCCTCCGAGGAGAGGAAAAAGCAGTCCCCCTCCCGGACGTTCGGCTCCGGATCCTGCCCCGAGACGATCCGGTGTGCCGTGCGGACAATCTGGCTGCGGGCCGCCTGCCGGAAGATCTCGGTCAGCCGCACCACCGGCACCAGACCGCAGTCGGCGATGTCCCGCAGCAGGTTGCCCGGCCCCACGCTGGGCAGCTGGTCGGAATCCCCCACCAGAATGATCCTGCACTGGGGACGCAGCGCCCGCAGCAGGCTCTCGAACAGCGGCAGGTCCACCATGCTCATCTCGTCGATGATGACCACATCGCATTTGAGGGGGTTCTTCTCGTTGTGGATAAACCGGATCTGGTCCGGGCCGCCGTAATCCACCTCCAAAAGCCGGTGGACGGTCTTGGCCTCCCGACCGCACAGCTCGCCCATCCGCTTTGCCGCGCGTCCGGTGGGGGCGGCGAGGAATACCCGGTCGGCCCGCTGCTCAAACAGTGCGATCATCGCGTTGATGGCGGTGGTCTTGCCGGTGCCCGGCCCTCCGGTCAGTACCATGCAGCTGCTGGTCAGCGCCGTGGCAATCGCCTGCCGCTGCGCCTGCGCATACCGGATCCCGCCGGCCTGCTCCAGCCGGTCGATTGCCCGCTGCGGGTCCTCCGCGGGGGCGAGCGGCAGGCTCAGCAGCGTCTTGAGATGCCCCGCCACCAGCATCTCGGCGCGAAAGAGTTCCGGCAGATAGACATACTGCACGCCGTCGTACTCCTGCGCGGCGAACTCCCCCTCCTCAATGCCGCGGGCGAGCGCTTCCTCCAGCGCCTGTATGTCCACCTCGAGAAAGCGCTGCGCGGTGGGCAGCAGCTTGAACGCGGGCAGGCAGCTGTGCCCATTCCCCGCGTTGTGGCGCAGGATATAGCCGATGCCCGCCCGCATCCGGATCGCGGCATCCCGCTCAAAGTTCAGCGCGGCGGCGATGTCATCCGCCTGTTCAAAGGGCAGATGGATCGGGTCCCCGCACAGCAGATAGGGGTTCTCGTGGACCAGATCCATCGTCGCCGGGCCCAGCACCCGGTACAGCGAGATCGCATCCGCCGCCGGGACGCCGTACTGCGCCAGCAGCGCGATTGCCTCCTGCACCCCAAACACCCGGCAGAACTCCGCGCTGGCCGCCTTTGCCTTGGACAGCGTCATCCCCCGCACCTCGGCCAGCCGTTCCGGCTCCTTCTCGATGACGAGCAGGGTCTGCGCGCCGAAGGTGTCGACAATCCGCCGCGCGGTGACCGGCCCGATGCCGGGCAGCACCCCGCTGGCGAGATACCGCAGCACCGCCGCGGTGTCCTGCGGCAGCCGGCAGGAAAAGCTGCTCACCTTAAACTGGGGGCCAAAGCTCGGGTGGGTGACGAACTCCCCCTCGAGGTCGACCTCCTCCCCCACCGCGACGCCGGGCATGGTGCCGACAGCGGTCACCAGCTCGCCGTCGACATCCAGCTCAACCACCGCGAACCCGCTGCCGGAATTGGTATAGGTAATATGCTCCACCGCGCCCGAAAGCCGCTCCACTGCTCCGTCCCCCTCTCTTTTCGCCCTGCAAAAGGGCCCTTCCTGTTTTTGTCTTTAACCTTAATATTATAAATCCTGCACTCCGCTTTGTAAATGCAGCTCCTGCAGCGCCGCCTCTTCCAGCCGGTCCGCGGAAACGACCCGCAGCCCCCGCAGCCCGGCGCAGGGCGGCGGCGTGCCGGCATCCTGCGATGCCGCAATCACCTGACAGCGGGGCAGCAGCCGGCGCACCGAGATCGCAATCTCCCAAACCTGCGAGGGGTCGGCCGGCTCGGGCAGGATCAAAATCGCCTCGTTCTGCTTGGGCTTTTCCATCCCCTCGGTCAGCAGTTCCGCCAGATAATAGGCGCCGAGCACCGCCATCCCGGTAATCAGAATCACGAGCACGCTGTTCATAAAAAAACCTCCCCGCTGTCATTTTTCCATTCTATGCCGTTTGGGGCCGCGCAGTGAAACCGCGTTTTCCGCGGCAGAATACGGATCTGCGCAGATTGTCCTCCCCTACATCACAAAGCCCTCTCTTTTGCCTGGCGGTTTGACTTTTTTGCCATTCGCTTTATACTTGTATCATTATAAGGAAAACTGTTTTGCCGAAACGGCATAGCGGAAACGGTCACACCTCACCCCGCCGCTGTTCGGCGCGTTTGGAGGGCAGGATGAAAAACTACCAAAAAGAGCTGGAGAAGATCCTTTCCGGCATCGACCCCGCGGCACAGCGCCCCCGCCTGCTGCTGCACTGCTGCTGCGCGCCCTGCAGCAGCTATGTGCTGGAATATCTCAGCGGGTATTTTGAGATCACCGCCGATTTTTACAACCCCAACATCTCCCCGCAGGCGGAATACCGCCACCGCGCCGACGAACTGCGGCGGCTGATTGGCGAGATGCCGCTTTCCGGCCCGGTCTTCTTTGAGGAGGGCCCGTATGAACCACAGCGCTTTTTGGAGGCGGCGCGCGGGCTGGAGGACTGTCCCGAGGGGGGCGAGCGGTGCCGCGTCTGCTTCCGTCTGCGGCTCGAGCAGGCCGCCCGGCGGGCAAAAGAGGGCGGGTTTGACTGGTTCACCACCACCCTGACCATCAGCCCGCTGAAAAACGCCCATGCCCTCAACGAGATCGGCGAGGCGCTCGGCGCGCAGTACGGCGTGCGCTTTTTGCCCTCTGATTTCAAGAAAAAAGAGGGCTATAAGCGCAGCATCGCCCTCTCGCATGAATACGGCCTGTACCGGCAGGACTTCTGCGGCTGCGCCTTCTCCCGCGCGGCGCGGGAAGCGGAAAAGCGCGCCGCAGCCGCCGCACCCTGAGCCGAATACCTTCTTCTCCGCCCCGGCACAACCGAGGCGGATTTTTTTACGTTCCCCCTTGACAGCAGGCGCCCATAGCGTTATACTGTGCATACAGTATATATACAGTATTTCAACCATTTCCGGAAATGAGGGTTCGATTTGGAGATTATTATCAGCAATTCCAGCGGGAGGCCGATCTACGAGCAGATCACCGCCCAGATCAAGAATATGATCCTCGGCGGGCAGCTGACCGAGGGGCAGGCTCTGCCCAGTATGCGCCAGCTTGCGCGGGATCTGCGGATCAGTGTCATCACCACCAAACGGGCATACGAGGACCTCGAGCGGGAGGGCTTTCTCACCAATGTGCCGGGAAAGGGCTGCTTTGTCGCGGCAAAGGATCCCGGTCTGCTGCGGGAGGAGACCCTGCGCCGGATCGAGTCCGCGCTGCAGCAGGCGGTGGATCTCGCGGTGAGCGGCGGCGTTTCGCTGCAGGAGCTGACCGATGCCCTCACGCTGCTTTATGAAGGAGATTGAGTATGGAAAACGCCATCAAGGTGGAGCATCTTTCCAAGGAATATCCCGGTTTTGCGCTGCGGGATCTGAGCTTTTTGGTCCCACGCGGGAGCATCGTTGGCCTGATTGGGGAGAACGGCGCGGGCAAGACCACCACCCTGCACGCGATTTTGGGTCTGATTCGTCCGGAACAGGGGCGGATCGAACTGCTCGGCCGCCCGTATGACCCGAAAAATCCCGCACACCGCCGCCGGATTGGTGTGGTATTTGACGAGTGCGGGTTTCCCCCGCACCTGACCTGTGCGGCGGTGGGCCGCATGATGGGGCTTGTTTATCGCGAGCTGTGGGACGCGGGCGCTTTTGCAGAGTACTGCCGCCGGTTTGCGCTGCCCCAAAACAAGGAGATCCGCGACCTCTCCCGAGGGATGAAGATGAAGCTGTCGATTGCGGCGGCGCTGTCCCACCGCCCCGAGCTGCTGATCCTCGACGAGCCGACCGGCGGGCTGGACCCGATTGTGCGGGAGGAGATCCTCGACCTGTTCTCGGAGTTCATTCAGGACGAGCGCAACAGCATCCTCTTTTCCACCCACATCACCACCGATCTCGAAAAGATCGCGGACCAGATCGTCTTTCTGCACGGCGGCCAGCTGGTCTTTTCCCAGTCCAAGGACGACCTGATCTACCGCCATGCCGTCGCCCGCTGCACCAGCGCGCAGTTTGCCGGGATTGCGGGCGGGGAGTATCTGCGCCGGCGCAGCCTGCCCGGCGGCGGGCAGGAGCTGCTGATTGCCGACCGGGACGCGTTTGCGCGCCGCCACCCGCAGGTCGTGCTCGACCGCGCGGGGATCGATGAGATCATGTTGTTTTATGTAAAGGGGGAAGAAAAATGAGGGCACTGCTGTATAAGGACCTGCGGAACCTGCGCCGGTATATCGCCCAGCTGATGGCGATCTGTCTCGCCTTTGGCCTGATCTTCGGCATCTCTAACGGCAACCTCTACTTTGTCGCCGGCTATGCCGCGATGCTCAGCATCATGATCCAGCTCAACAGCATGGCCTATGACGAGCAGTGTGGCTGGTACCGCACCGCGCTGACGATGCCGATCTCCCGCCGGGCGCTGGTGGGCAGCAAATACCTGTTGGGGCTGCTCGCCGTTGCGGGCGGGGCGGCCTACTCGCTTGTTCTGAGCGCAGTCGGGAGCTTTTTCCTTCCCGTCTCCCCTCTCGAGGCGCTCGCCGCAGCCGGCGGCTGCTCCTGCATCGCGCTGCTCTTTCTCGCGATTCTGACACCGCTGCTCTTCCGCTACGGCACCGAAAAAACCCGGCTGCTGATGGCCCTGCTCTTTGTTCTGCCGATCCTGCTGCTCTTTGTCATCGAGCGGCTGGGCCTGCCGATGCCGAGCGAAACGGTGTTGGCCGGGCTGCTGCTCGCGCTGCCCTTCCTCATCGCCGGGCTGTACGCGCTCTCCTTTTTGATTTCGGTGCGCATCTTCCGGGCAAAGCTGCCGTAATGGCTCAAAAAAACGGACGCGGTTTTTTACAACCCCGCGTCCGCTTTTTTGCATCTCAAATCCGTTTTTTCCGCCCGCCCGGTCTGTGCCGGGGCGCGCCGGGCCTCACCACTCGTGCCGGTCTTGGTCGTTGATTTCCCGCAGCACCCGGCAGGGGCTGCCGACCGCGACCACCCCCGGCGGCACGTCCCGCGTCACAACGCTGCCCGCGCCGATGACCGACCCGCTGCCGATGGTGACCCCCATCAGGACGGTGACATTCGCCCCAATCCAGACATCGTCCCCCACCGTAATCGGCGCGGTCAGCACCGGGAAGGCGCCCTCGTGGAACCGGCTTTCCGGGTGAATGGGGTGGGCCGCCGCGCAGAAAGTCACATTCGGCCCGATGACCACCCTGTCCCCAAAGGTGACCTTGTCAGCGTCCAGAATCACCAGATTGTAATTGGCGTAAAAATTTTTGCCCACCTTGATGTTTTTGCCGTCATCACAGTAAAACGGCGGCTCAATCAGGGTCTGCTCATCCGACTGTGCCAGCAATTCCTTGAGCAGCAGATACTTTTCCCGCAGCTGCTGGGGGTCCGTTGTGTTGTACCGCCGCACCAGCTCCCTGTTTTTCTTCGCGGCATTCCACCACCCTGCGGTATACCCGCCCAGAAACTCCTTTTCCAATCCGCCTTCCTCCTCTTCGGTTTGAAAAGAGGGCCGCCCGCGCGGGCGGCCCTCTTTTTCTCTGATTCTGTTTTGGAGGTCATGCCTCGCACAGCTCGCCCAGCAGCGCGACGAGGTAATCCATCACCTTGGCAAAGGAAGCGAGGTTCATCGCCTCCTCGGTGGTGTGTGCCCCGACGCAGGTGGGCGCGACGGTCATGATGTCCATATCAGGGAACTTGCCGATAAACTCGCCGCACTCCAGCCCGCCATGGGTCGCCTGAATCTCCATCTTGCGGCCGAACATCTTCTCAAACAGCGCCATGCCGGTCGCCCGCAGCTTGGAGTTCGGGTCGTACTTCCAGCCGCTGAACCCGCCGGTCTGCACCGCAGAGAAGCCGAAGAGCGAGGCCAGCAGCACAAATTCCGCTCCGAGCTGCTCCCCCTGACTGGGTTCCGCGGTGCGGATGCAGTCGCAGAGATAGATCTCCTCATCCGACATCTTGAGGATGCCGATATTGCTCGAGCACTGCACCAGCCCCTCAATCTCCCGGCTCATATACCGCATCCCGTCCGGCAGCAGGAAGAGGAAGTTTGCCAGCGCGGCGGAATCCTCCGCCTTGAGCACCTTGACCGGCAGCTCCACCTCTTCGGCCTCAAAGGCAAAGCCCGGGTCGCTGACCCGCAGCTCCTCCTGGATTGCCGCGGCCATTTCCCGCGCGGCGGCGAGCGCCTCGCCCGCTTTGCCGCTCGGCACGGTGATGACGGCGACGGCGTCGCTGACGATGGCGTTCATCTTCATGCCGCCCTCAAACAGCGAGATCTGCAGCTGCGTCTTATCGGCGACGGCGTGCAGGATCCGGGCCATCAGCTTGAGGCCGTTGCCGCGCCCCTCCCCGATGGTGATGGCGGAGTGGCCGCCCTGCAGCCCCGAGATCCGCAGCCGCAGCGCGTCGCCGGCCGCAACCTCCCATACCGGGGCCTTTTTGAACTCATACACCAATCCGCCCGCGCAGGAGACCACCGTCTGATACTCCTCGCTCGCGCCGGAGTCCATATTCAGCATCCGCCGGGCCGAGATCATGCCGGGGTCCAGCGCCTTTGCGCCCAGCAGGCCGATCTCCTCCATGCTGGTAAAGACGAACTCGAGCGGCGGATGGCGGTAATCGTCGCGGGCCATCAGCGCCATCATCTGGGCGCAGGCCGAGCCGTTGTCCGCGCCGAGGGTGGTGCCCTGCGCCTTCAGCCAGCCGTCCTCCACCTTCAGCTTGAGGGGATCCTTTTCAAAATCGTGCTCGCAGTCGGGCAGCTTGACACAGACCATGTCCATGTGTCCCTGCAGCATTACCGGGGCGGCGTTCTCGCACCCTGCCGAAGCCGGCTTTTTGACGATGACGTTGTTCGCCTCATCCCGCGTCGCCTCAAGGCCCAGCCCCTTGGCAAACTCGCAGATATAGCGAGCCACCGCGATCTCATTGCCCGAACCGCGGGGGATTGCCGAAATCTCCTCAAAATACCGCAGCGCGTCCTCCGGCTGCAGTCCCTTGGTCACATAGTCCATTTGATCCAACCTCTCTTTCTCTTTGATCTGTCCACATTATAACCACTCGCCGGGCCGAATGCAATCCATCCGTTCCCTTGCCAAAACGCCCGCGGCGGCTGCCGCGGGCATTTTTTGCTTCTGCTTTTGCCGATTACAGCGCGGCGCGCAGCGCGTCGACCTTGTCGGTGCGCTCCCACGCGGTGCCCAGATCCTCGCGGCCCATGTGGCCGAAGGCGGCCAGCGCCTGATACTGCGGGCGGCGCAGGTCAAGCGCCTTGATGATGCCAGCGGGCGAGAGGTCAAAGACCTTCTTGACCGCCTCGGCGATGCTGTCATCCTCCGCCTTGCCGGTGCCGAAGGTGTCCACCAGCACGCTGACCGGCTGGGCCACGCCGATGGCGTAGGCCAGCTCCACCTCGCAGCGGCTGGCAAGCCCGGCGGCGACGATGTTCTTCGCAACCCAGCGGGCGGCATAGGCGCCGCTGCGGTCCACCTTGGTGGGGTCCTTGCCCGAGAAGGCGCCGCCGCCGTGCCGGCCGTAGCCGCCGTAGGTATCGACGATGATCTTGCGCCCGGTCAGGCCGGAATCGCCCTGCGGCCCGCCGATGACCAACCGCCCGGCGGGGTTGATGAGGTACGTGGTCTCGTCATGCAGCAGCGCGGGGGGCACAATGGGGCGGATGACCTTTTCGATGATGTCCGCCCGCAGCTGCTCGATCTCGACCTCCGGCGAATGCTGCGCCGAGACGACGATGGTATCCACCCGCACCGGGCGGCCGTCCTCATACTCCACCGTGACCTGCGTCTTGCCGTCCGGCCGCAGATAGTCCAGCGTGCCGTCGCGGCGCACCTCGCTCAGCCGCTTGGCCAGCTTGTGGGCCAGCGAGATGGGCAGCGGCATCAGCTCGGGGGTCTCATCACAGGCAAAGCCGAACATCATGCCCTGATCCCCCGCGCCGCCGACCTCGTCATTGGTGCCCAGCGCGATGTCGGCGCTCTGCTCATCGATATTGGTGATGACCGCGCAGGTGTCGGCGTCAAAGCCGAACTTGGCGCGGGTGTAGCCGATCTCCCGCACGGTGTCCCGCACGATCTTAGGGATGTCCACATAGCAGGAGGTGGTGATCTCCCCCATCACATGGACCAGACCGGTGCTGACGGTGGTCTCGCAGGCGACCCGCCCGTGCGGGTCCTCGGCGAGGATCGCGTCGAGGATCGCGTCGGAGATCTGGTCACAGATCTTGTCGGGATGCCCCTCGGTGACCGACTCAGAGGTGAAAAAACGTTTTGCCATAGAACAAATCAACTTCCCTTCGATTTTGTCAACTGAACGACCGCGGGGCATTCTGCAAAAAACAAGAAAAAGCCCCGGCAACAATCCGGGGCTTTGACAGCTTATCTTCCGGTGTTACCCGCAGGATTTGGCACCTTGCGCTGCGCGCAGGTTGTCGGGCTTCACAGGGCCTGTTCCCTCAGCCGCTCTTGATAAGAGGTTATTCAATTGCAAAGTGCAGTATAGCATATCTGTCGGTGGATGTCAACTCTCAGCGGCGGCCGTGCAGGATGGGGCTGAGCGGCTTGTAGATCAAAAAGGCCAGCAGCGCGGTCAGCAGCCCCTTGACCAGCGTAAAGGGCATATTGAAAACGAGCAGGCATCCCAGCAGACTGCCCACGCTGGGGTTGATGGCCTGATAGGCCGAGATGATGGCCTCCATCCCGCCGAAGGCGGCGGCATAGACCGGATAGCTGAAGAAGAAGTTGATCGGCACACTGGCAACCGCCATCGCCGCCGCGCCGACCAGCGCGCCGATGACCGCGGTTTTGCGGGTCTTGTTGCGCTGATAAATCAGGCCGGCCACACCGGAAAAGACCGCGCCCATCAAAAAGTTGCACACCTCGCCGATGCCCAGGGTCGAGCCGTGGAAGAGCGCGGCCAGCACATTTTTCAAAAGGCAGACGGCGATACCCGCCACCGGCCCGATGCTGAAGGAGGCCAGCAGCGCCGGCAGCTCAGAAAAATCCATCTTGACAAATCCGGGGATCAGCATCGGCAGCGGGAAGTCCAGCATCATGAGGACGCAGCCCACCGCCGAGAGCATACCGGTGACCGCCAGATTGCGTACGCGCTGTGTTGATTTTGCCATGTTCATCGTTGATTCCTTTCCGGGCATTTTGCCCCTGCAAAAAATTTGCCGCCTCAGCGTTAACCGGCCCGGATACAAAGGAGATGCAAAAAAGCGCCCTTCTGCGTAAACTTCCGCAAAAGGGCGCACAGCTGCATTGATCCGCCGCCGTTTCTTCCATCCGGACTTTGACCGTCGGCTCTGGAATCGCACCAGATCAGCGCCTTTCTGCAGAAAGGCGGTCGTGGGCTTGCCCCCATGGGAGGACTCACCACCGGTGGGGAATTTCACCCCGCCCTGAAACAGACTACCGTCAGTATAGCGTATCGCCCTGCTTTTTGCAACCCCCCATCTCTCCCTCTCCCCTGCCAAAGCCGCACGGCAGGCCGCCGCGCGCTGTTAAAATTTTTCCTCGCAGCGCCCGTTTTGCCCCGCTTGCGCGCCCCCTTGCGGATATGGTAGTATTCTAAAAAAGAAGGTCTTTTCGTACCATGAAAGGAGGAGGACGGATGGAAACTCCCGTCACGATCATCACCCAGCTGGTCGGGGATCATCCGCTCTGGCGCTGGCTGTTCTGCGCCGGGGTATTCGCGGTCTTTTCCCTGCTGAGCTGGCTGTACAGGTACAAGGCGGTCAGTGTGATCTTAAAATTTGCAAAGCGGCTGCGCGGCAGCGCATGGGAGGATCTGCTGCGCGCGCTGTCCCGGCCGGTCTCCTCCCTGCTGTTCTCGTTCGGCGTCACCCTCGCGCTGTGGTATCTGCCGCTGCCGGAGGGGCTTCTCTCCCCGCTGCGCTTTTTCCTCTCCAAGGCGCTGTGGATGGTTTTTATCGCGCTGCTCTGCTGGGCGGGCTGCGGTATTGTGGACACGGTGCCGATCTTCCACTTCGGCTTTCTCGGCACGGCGGAGGCGGTGCGCAGGATGCTGCGCCGCAGCCTGAAGGTGCTCTTTGTCATCTTTGCTGCGCTCGCGATGCTGGAGGCGCTGGGTTTCCCGGTCAACAGCTTAATCGCCGGTCTTGGGCTCGGCGGTCTGACGGTTTCCCTCGCGGCAAAGGACACCGCGTCCAACCTGTTCTCCGGTCTGGTCCTGCTGGTGGAGCGGCCCTTTGCAATCGGCGACTGGGTCACCTGCGCCGGGGTGGAGGGCACCGTTGAGGATATCACCTTCCGCAGCACCAAGATCCGCACGCTTGCCAACACCCTGACGGTGATCCCAAACTCGCTGGTCAGCGCCGGATTCATCACCAACAGCAGCCAGCGCAAGATGCGGATGAGCGAATTCACCCTCGGGGTCTGTTACGACACCCCCCGTGGGGCGATCGAGCAGGTGATGGCCGACCTGCGGGAGATGCTCACCTCGGATGCCGACCTTCTGCCCGAGACCGTGGTCGTCCGGCTGACCGGCTTCTCGGCAAGCAGCATCGACATCTTTGTGCGGTTCTACACCAAGACGACCGACTACGGGCCCTACCTTGCAGCCTGCGAGCGGATCAACCTTGAGATCATCGACATCATGGCAAAGAACGGGGTGCAGTTTGCCTTTCCGAGCACCACCGTCTACTTCGGCGACGGCGCCGCGCCCGCTGCGGTTCCCCCACAGAGGTCTTGAGCGGGACCGGATGCTTTTATTGCGGGCATCATTTTCTTCACTTTTTCCCGTCCCAAGGATAAAAGGCAGGCGCCCGCCCCTCCTTCCCTGCGCAATTTGCCCGATCTATACGCCGCTTTTTTTGCGCAAAATGCCTTTTGCAGCGTTCTTCCCCTTTTTGATATAATAAAAGCAGATGAAAAAACGCCCGCCGCAGCGCTGTCGCTCGGCGGGCGGCGTTTATCCGCGGCACAGGAGGGGATGGGATGTTTTACAAGGGCGATTATCTGAAGTACGGCGCGCAGGGTATTTTTCAGGTTAAGGATATCCGGCCCATCCGGTTTGGCCCGGGTGCCCCGCTGCAGCGCTACTATGTTCTGCAGCCCATCGCTGCGGGCGGGGCACAAGTCTTTGTCCCTGCCGATAATCCCCTGCTGACCGAGCGGATGCAGCCGGTACCCACCGCCGAGGAAATTGATCGTATAATCCGGAGCGTGCGCGGTCATTCCCTGCCCTGGATTAGCGACCACAAGGAGCGCGCCGCCGGTTATCAGCAAATTCTCACCCGCCGCAGCGAGCCGGAACTCCTTTTGCTGATCGGATGCCTCTATCAGCAGTCCTGCCGGCGTGCCAAAGGGCTTTCACCCGCAGACAGCCGGATTCTGAAAGAGGCAAAAGGAATCATCGATGAGGAGTTTTCCTTCTCCCTTTGTCTGCCTGCCGAGGAGGTCGGCAGCTATATCCGATCAAGGCTTACATGACAAAAGAGCCGCCCGGCGGGATCTCTCCCGCGGGGCGGCTCTTTGTGTTTAGCTCTTTGTTCGGCGGATTAAAAC
>CALXBJ010000009.1 GCA_944386515.1 uncultured Pygmaiobacter sp. | reverse complement strand
TCCAGCATCCGGCTGTAATGCAGGAAGGCGTGCATGATGCCGGGATAGACCTTGTACTCGCAGGTGAAGCCCTTGTCGTTGAGCATCTCATACAGCACCGTCGAGTTGTCCAGCAGCGGATCGCACTCGCCGCAGCAGATGAAGCAGGGCGGGATGTCATAGGTCAGGTCGGCGTTCATCGTGGTGTCGTAATAGGGGCTCTTGATATCCTTTTCATCGATATAGCCCGGGTCGAAGGCGCCGGCGCCGTCCATGATGATCTCATCGACGTCATTGCCCCACATCCGGCCGGAGACGCCGTCCCGCATACCGTACATCCCGTAATAGAGCAGCAGGCTGGTCAGGTAGTCCTTGCCCTCCTTGTACTCATCCCGCAGATAGAGCATCGCGGCGAAGATCAGGGTCGCGCCGCCGGAATCGCCCGCCATCGAGATGTCGTTGCCGTCAAGGCCCCACTCGGCCGCGTGCTGGTGGAAGTACCGCACGACCTCGACCGTCTCGAGGATCTGGCTGGGGAACTTGGCCTCGGGCGCGAGGACATAGTTGACGCCGATGACGCAGCAGCCGGTCTTCTGTGCGAGGATACGCATCACCCGGCTGTGGGTGTCGTTGTTGCCCAGATAGAAGCCGCCGCCGTGGACGAATACGAGGATCGGCAGGTCCTTTTTATCGGTGGGGTAGTGCAACCGGACATTGACCTTGCCGTGGGGACCGCCGGGCACGTCGAACTCCTCGGTGCGGACCATCTGGGGACCGCCCTCGTTCCAGAACTTGCGCTCCTCAAGATAATCGGCGCGATAGTCGTTGACCCGCTCGGGGTGGGCGGCGTTCCAAGCGCGCACCCGCTCGGCGACGGCCCGCATCTGCGGAGAGATCTTCTTCATAAAATCGTATTTGTTCTTCAGCATTTTGATATTCTCCCTTCTGCTTTGCTTACCGTAAAAATATTATTTGCCCTTCTTGATGCAACGGGCGCGCACCATGAAGTCGGCGCCGTCCTGCATTGCGTCGTATGCCATATCCAGCATCCGGCTGTAATGCAGGAAGGCGTGCATGATGCCGGGATAGACCTTGTACTCGCAGGTGAAGCCCTTGTCGCTGATCATCTCGTACAGGGTGGTCGAGTTGTCCAGCAGCGGGTCGCACTCGCCGCAGCAGATGAAGCAGGGCGGGATGTCATAGGTCAGGTCGGCGTTCATCAGCATATCATTGTAGGGGCTGCCGATGTCCTCCTCATTGATGTAGGAGGGGTTGAACTTGCCCGCGCCGTCGTAGACGATCTCGTCTACATCGTTGCCCCACATCCGGGCGGAGAAGCCGTCCCGCATCCCGAAGCTGCCGTAGTAGAGCAGCAGGCTGGTCAGATAGTCCTTGCCCTCCTTATACTCATCGCGCAGGTACAGCATGGAGGCGAGGCAGAGGGTCGCGCCGCCCGAGTCGCCTGCCAGCGAGATGTCACCCGCATTGAGGCCGAACTCGGCGCCGTGCTCATGGAAGTAGCGGATCGCGGTGACCGATTCCTGAATCTGGACGGGGAACTTCTTTTCCGGCGCGAGGGTGTAGTTGACGCCGATGACGCAGCAGCCGGTCTTCTGGGCGAGGATCCGCATCACCCGGCTGTGGGTGTCGTTGTTGCCCAGTGTGAAGCCGCCGCCATGGATAAAGATGAGGATGGGCAGATTCTCGCCCAGTGTGGGATAGTGCAGCCGGACGTTGACCTTGCCGGTCGGGCCGCCGGGCACGTCGAACTCCTCGACCTTTGCCATGACCGGGCCACCCTCGTTCCAGAACTTGCGCTCGGCCAGATAATCACTGCGGTAGTCATTGACCCGCTCGGGGTGGGCGGCGTTCCAGGCACGGATCTTTTCGGCCACAGCCCGCATCTGCGGGGTGATCTTCTTCATGAAGTCGTACTTGTTCTTGAGCATGGATTCTCTCCTCCTTATTGTGCGGGAAGGCGGTTGTGCTCCCCGTATTCCTTACCGGAACCAGCGGGCTTATCTGCCCCGCTTGATGGTCCGGGCGCGTGCCATAAAGTCGGCGCCTGCCTGCATCGCGTCGTATGCCACGTCCAGCATCCGGCTGTAGTGCAGGAAAGCGTGCATGATCCCCTCATATACCTTCAGCTCGCAGGTAATGCCCTTGTCATAGAGCATCTCATACAGGACCGTCGAGTTGTCCAGAGAGGGGTCGCAGCCGCCGCAGCAGATAAAGCAGGGCGGGATATCATAGGACAAATCCGCGTAGAGGGTGTGATTGTAGTAGGGAGAAACCGCATCCTCGGCGCTGATAAACGAGGGGTTGAAGGGGGGCGCGCCGTCCATGACGATCTCGTCGACGTCATTGCCCCACATCCGGGCGGAGACGCCCTCCCGCAGCCCGTAGCCGCCGTAGTAGAGCAGCAGGCTGGTCAGGTAGTCCTTGCCCTCCTTATACTCATCCCGCAGGTAGAGCATCGAGGCAAAGCAGAGGATCGCCCCGGCGGAATCGCCCGCCAGAGAGATGTCGCTGCCGTCAAGGCCCCACTCGGCCGCGTGCGCGTGGAAATAGCGGATGACCTCGACCGATTCGAGCATCTGGTTGGGCCAGCGGGCTTCCGGCGCGAGGACATAGTTGACGCCGATGACGCAGCAGCCGGTCTTCTGTGCGAGGATCCGCATCACCCGGCTGTGGGTGTCATTGTTGCCCAGCGAGAAACCGCCGCCATGGATGAAGATCAAAATCGGCAGATCCTTTTTGTCGGTGGGGTAGTGCAGACGCACGTTGACCTTGCCGTAGGGACCGCCCGGCACATCGAACTCCTCGGTGCGGATCATCTGGGGGCCGCCTTCATTCCAGAATTTGCGCTCTTCCAGATAATCGGCGCGGTAGTCGTTGACCCGCTCGGGGTGGGCGGCGTTCCAAGCGCGCACCCGCTCGGCGACAGCCCGCATCTGGGGCGTGAGCTTCTGCATGAAGTCATATTTGTTCTTGAGCAAACACGACACCTCCTGTACGGATTGCACGGCATCCCAAGGATGGGATGCCGCTCCAAAAAAGTTTGATTTCCAAACAATCGAACTATCTATAAAAATTATAAGTGCAAAATACTGCCGCGTCAATGCGAAATAGACAAAATTGGTTTTTTGCTAAGTTTAAAATTGATGCAGTCAGCACAATGCACAAACATTGAAGAACCACGGGAGCGGGAGAGAAAAGAGAACTGCGCCGGCAGAGCAAAAACCGAAAAACGGATGCCTTTTCGGCGGGGATTCCTTCACCCTCCGTGCAGCGGGCAAAGAGAACAACGCGGCAAAAAGGGGTGCAAAAAACGCCCGCCGGCCGGATGGCCGACGGGCGCGAGAGGTTATCGCAGCATATTTTTTTTGATCTTGCCGGTTGCGGTGCGGGGGAATTCCCGCACGAACTCGTAGATGGTGGGAACCTTGAACTTGGCCAGCCGCTCGGCGCAGTAGGCGGTCAGCTCTTCCGCCGTCAGGGTACAGCCCTCCACCGGTTGGACAAAGGCCTTGACCGCCTCGTCCCGGATGGGGTCCGGCACCCCGATGACCGCAGCATCGGCCACCCGCTCATGGGAGGTCAGCACACACTCAACTTCGAGGCTGCTCACATTTTCGCCGCTGCGCTTGATCATATTGCCCCAGCGGTCGACGAAATAGAGCCAGCCCTCCTCGTCGAGGTAGCCGCGGTCCCCAGAGTGCAGCCAGCCCTCGGCGTCAAACAGCTCGGCGGTGGCCTCCTCATCCTGATAATAACCGCTCACCACCGAGCGGCCCCGCTCGCCCAGCACGCAGATTTCCCCCAGCGTGCCGGGGGGCACCTCGTTGCCGGCGCAGTCGATGATCTTGATCTTGTAGGAGAGGGCAACCCGTCCCACCGACGGCCAGCGCTTGTCCCCGACCAGCGGCGCGCAGGTGACCCCGCTCACCGTCTCGGTCATGCCGTAGCTGTTGAGCAGCTTGACACGGAACCGCTCCTCGAACCGCTCCTTCTCCTCGTCGCTCAGCCCCATGGAAAAATAGATCTGCTTGAGGCAGTGGTCCTTCTCCCACGGCTGAACCGGCTGCAGCATCATGGTGCGGTTCATAATAGACATCGTGTCGGTAAAATTGGCCCGGTAGCGGCAGACCTGACTCCAGAACCGGCGCGCGCTGTAATGCTCCACCATGATGAGGGTGGAACCGGTGCAGATGACCGGCATCGCCGCCATCTCCTGAAAGTCCATGTGGTAGCAGGGCATACTGGACAAAAAGCGGTCCCCTTCGGACATCCCCATCTGGGCGACATGGACCAGACCGCCGTAAACCACGTTGCAGTGGGTGTAGACGGCGCCTTTGGGGTGGCGGGTGGTGCCGGAGGTGAAGAGGATGACCGCCATCTCCTCGCTGGCGACGGGGCGCTGCTCAAGCAGGCGGTCCTCCGGCTGGCGAGCCATCTCCCGCTCCAGCTCGATCACGCCGCTGCTCTCCGGCGCCTGCCCGAAGGCCAGCAGGATATGGCTTAAACCGAGCGCCTCCCGGTTGTTTTCGTACAGAGGCAGGGACCGCGGCTCGACGATGATCTTTTTGATCCCGCATTTGCCGATGGCATAACTGCTCTCCGGCAGGCGGTAGTGCTCGTTGAGCGGCACCGAGACGGCCCCAATCTGCGCCAGCGCAAGCCAGCAGACCAGATACTGGGGGGTATTGTGCAGGTGCAGGGCTACCAATTCCCCCTTTTGCACCCCCAGCTCCAGCAGAAAATTGGCCGCGCGCTTGACCAACCGGTCAAATTCCGCATAGGTGTAACAGGTGAGCTGGTCCTCGGTGGAGACATATTCCAAAAAGGTTTGCTCGGGATAAAAGCGAACCGTATCATCCCACTGGCTGCGCAGGGTACGGTTGCCCACGATATCTGTCATAATGTATTACCTCGATTACGGCGCAAAGCAGACAAACAGGCGGCGGGGACAAGCCCGCCGCCCGCGTGCGCCTAACCTGAAATTGAAATCAAACAGGCCCTGCCGCTCAGGACAGCTTCTCGATCAGGGCGGGGACGATCTTGTACATATCGCCCACCAGACCAAAGTCCGCGTTCTTGAAGATGGGGGCGGCCTTGTCCTTGTTGATCGCAACGATCACCTTGGACTTGTTGATGCCGCCGATGTGCTGCACCTGACCGGAGACGCCCAGCACAAGGATCAGGTCGGGCTTGACCTGCGTGCCGGTGATGCCCATGTAGCTGGACTTGGGCATCCACTTGTTGTTCTCCGCCACAGGACGGGAGCAGCCGACCTCGGCGCCGATGACCGACGCCAGTTTGCGGCACATCTCGAGGTCCTCTTCCTTGGCAAGACCGCGGCCCACGTCGACGATCCGCTTGGCAACTGCCAGATTGACGCCGACCTCCTTCTTCTCCTGCAGCGCGATCCGCTTATAGCTGGCGACGGGCTGGCCGGGCATGACCGCGACATCGGCCGCAGCAGCTGCATCGGCAGCAGGCTCAAACGCGCCGCCGCCGAAGGTGAATACGCCGTAGGGGCTGCTGAACGCCAGCTTGCGGTGCGCGGTGCCGCCGTAGACGGTGCGGCTGCAGACCAGCTTGCCGCCCTCCTCGCACAGGTCGGCGGCGTTGGTCAGCACGGCGGTGTCCAGACGGGTGGCCAGCTTGCCGGCGAGGCAGCGGCCGCGGATGCTGTTGTTGACGAAAACAGCGGCGGTGGGCTCCTTCTTGATCTCATCGGCAATCGCCGCGGCCCAGTCCTCGGGGCAGGCGTCGTCGCCAACGGGGCAGTAGCGAACCGCGTCAGCGCCGCAGACGGCCTTCGCGGCGGCCTCGTCACCAAAAATCACGGCGGTGACCTTCTCGGCCATGCTCTTCGCGCCGGCACACAGCTCGGCCAGCGCCTCCATATCATCGCAGACTACGAAAACAGACGAAATTGCCATCTCCTGATACCTCCTCTATTATAACGCTTCCTTCTTCAGGAACCGGACCAGAGCCTCGACCGCCTCGTCATTGTCGCCCTCGACAATCTCCTGACGGCGCTCCTGCTGTTCGGGTGCAAGCTCTTCCAGCGTCTCGACGGCCGGCACGGCGCCGTCCAGCGCAGCGTCCAGCACGTTGACCGGCTTCTTGCCGGCGCGCATGATGTCCCGCATCGCGGGCACGGCGGGGGTGTTGATCTCGGACGAGACCGACAGCACCGCCGGCAGCGGCATCTCGAGCACCTCGACGCTGTCCTCCAGCGTGCGCTCAACCTCGACCGCACCCTCCTTGGGGGTGATGCCGGTGACGTTGTTCACGGTGGGCAGCCCCAGCAGCTCGCCCAGCTGGACGCCGACCTCCTGCGCATACAGGTCGCCCGAACCGGTGCCGCAGAGCACCAGATCAAACCCGCCGTCCTTCAGCGCGGCGGCCAGACTCTTGGCGGTCTCGAGCGAATCGGAGAAGGCGTGCTCGTCATTGATGACAAGGTTCAGCTCATCCGCGCCGCGGCTGAGCACATCTTTGCGGATCTTGCTGGGCTCCAGTGCGGCGGTGCTGCCCACGCTCAGCGCGGTCACACTGCCGCTGGTGGCGGCGGACAGCTGCTTTGCAGCCTCCAGCGCGTTCAGATCATACTGGCTGATCTTCCACGGGGTGTCCGCCATCGCGAGGGTGCGGTCGGGACGGACCTGAATGAGCTCCTCATCGGGTACGATCTTGCAGCATACGACAATTTTCATTTTACCACCTGCTTTTGTTTTTTTGAAAGATGTGGAGCGGGCTGCAGGGCAGCCCGTTTTTGAACAGTAAAAAAGCGCCGCGAAAAATGGGTGACCGATTTCTAAAAATAGGGACCTCTTCCGCAGCGCAAAACCAATTATTGCAAAACACTAATAAAGCCCAGATGACTTTGGACAAGTTGCACAAGAATTAACTGAAAAATTAAAGCAACCTGTTGTTTGACCATCGAACCATTTATTGATATAATTTTAACAGAACAGTTTTTTTGCTGTGCTTTCATTCTATACGAAACCGGTCGGTTCTGTCAACCGAACAATCGGGAATTGGCGGAATTATTTTGCCGCGGCTTTTGCCGGCGGCGTCGCCGGGGAACAACGCAGGGCGCCAGCCCTCCCTTTTTATCATCCGGGCCTCCGCAGCGGCCCAGGATCATTGGGAGGGGGGCTTTGCGCGTTTTGGCGTTTTTTCGGCGGCAGACGGAGAAGCGGCGGGCCCTTTTCGCCGCGGCCGATGAGGTATTTTGTGTTGTACAGAAGGGAGATCATCTAATGAAGCCATTACGCTCGCTGAAAGTTTTGGATCTGACCGACGGCAACCCCTATGCGGGCAGTATGCTGGCAGATTACGGCGCGCAGGTGCTCAAGATCGAGATGCCCGGATGCGGGGATTCGATCCGCCGCCGCGGGGCGAAGCCCGGCGAGGCGCAGGGGGTTTATGCGGCGTTCTACAACCGCTCCAAGCGCAGCATGACGCTGGATCTGACCAAGCCCGCCGGGCAGGAGCTGCTGCGCCGGCTGGTGCCCCAGTATGATATGCTGGTGGTCAATCGGCCCGAGGCGGAGCTGGAGCCCCTTGGGCTCGGCTACGAGGCGCTGCGCGCGCTCAACCCGAAGCTGGTTTACGGTGTGCTGACCGCGTTCGGCGAGGAGGGCCCGTGGAAGGACCTGCCCGATTACGACCTGCTGGTCATGGCCCGCAGCGGCCTGCTGGAGAAGACCGGTATGCCGGACAAGCCCACCCGCATCGGCTCGCCGCTCTCCTACTATTACGGTGCGTGGCATCTGACCGCCGGTATGCTGGCCGCTTATCTCGACGCGCAGCAGACCGGCGAGGGGCGCAAGGTGTCCTGCTCTTCCTGGCAGGCCATCTGCTCCATCGACGATACTTATGTGCAGGGCCTGCAGGGACTCAACACCCTGCCCAAGCGGATCGGCAACGGCTTCCCCACCACCAACCCGACCGACACCTTCCGCTGCAAGAACGGCTGGTTTGCAATCAGCATCGGCAGCGACGCCCAGTGGCTGGCCTTTGCCGCCGGCGCCGGGCGGGATGACTGGGGCGAGGGCACCGTTTATGCCCACGATCCCGACCGTTCGATGAAGCACTATTTCGGCGATCTGGACCAGCAGCTGCGGGATTACTTCCTGACCATCACCATTGAGGAGGCGGATCAGATCTGCCGCAATGCGATGGTCCCCGGCGGCCCCTGCAACACCGTCAAGGAGCTGATGACCGATGAGCAGGTCGCTGCGCGCGAGATGCTGTTGGAGGTCGATGACCCGGTCTACGGTAAGATCAAGCAGCTGGGCAAGCCGGCCAAGTTCCTGCGGGACAACGAGAATGACAATGAGATCACCCCTGCCCCCGCGCTTGGTGCGGACACCGGTGCGGTGCTGGATGCGCTGGGCCTGAGCGAGTCCGAGCAGGCGGCTCTGCGGGCCGACGGCGTGGTTTGATGCGGGGAAAGGAGCGCGGATGATATGAGTAAGAAATTGCCCCTTGAGGGATTGAAGGTTCTGGATTTCACCATTGCGCTGGCCGGCCCCTTTACTGCGTGGCAGCTGGCCGATATGGGCGCCGAGGTCTGGAAGGTTGAGCGGTACGGCGGCGGCGACCAGTGCCGCGCGTGGGACCCCTTCCTCAATGATCTGGGAACCATGTTCGTCTCTTATAATAAGAATAAGAAGAGCATCGAGATGAACCTCGCCGCGCCGGAGGGCAAGGCGGTCATCTATGAGATGGCAAAACAGGCGGATGTCGTGATTGAGAACTTCAAGAGCGGCTCGATCGACCGTCTGGGTCTGGGCTATGAAAAGCTCAGCGAGATCAACCCCAAGCTGGTCTTCATCTCCCTGAGCGGTTTCGGCGCCTCCGGCCCGTTGATGAAATACCCCTGCTATGACGCGATTGCCGAGGCGCGCAGCGGCTTTGCGGCCTGCAACGGCGAGCTGGACGGCCCCCCGATGAAGGCGGGCAACTGCATCGGCGATACCATCAGCGGCCTGTATGGCCTCAACGCGGTGCTGATGGCGCTCATTGAGGCGCGCAACACTGGCAAGGGCTGCCGGATCGATATGTCGATGATGGATGTCGGGATGCAGGCCTGCGAGGAGACGATCATGGATTACAGCCTGACCGGCGACGCACAGGCGCGGTTTGGTGACCACGACCGGTTCACCGCCCCCTACGGGATGTTTGAGGCGCGGGACGGCTGGGCAGTCATCATCGCCGACAGCGAGGAGCGCTGGCAGGCCATGTGCGGGGCGCTGGGGCTGGGCGCACTGGAGAAGGATCCCAGGTTTGTGGACAATGCGGCCCGGATCGCCAACAAGGATGCGCTGGTCGAGCAGATCACCGCTGTCACCCGCACCCTCAAGCGCAGCGAGATCGAGGAGAAGCTGCTGGCGGTCGGGGTTCCCGCTTCCGCCGTGCTGACCTTTATCGAGGCCTACACCTCCGATCACGCGAACCAGACCGGCCTCACCCAGCTGGTCAATCAGGAGAAGATCGGCCTGATGCGGTTTTACAGCAACCCCATCCGGTTTGACAATCAGCTCACCGAGATTCGGCGCGGCTGCCCGCTGCTGGGCGAGGACACCAGAGAGATTCTGGAGGGGCTCGGCTACAGCGAGGCGGAGATCGAAAAGCTGTACGAGGACAAGGTCGTCGGCAGCAGCATGATCTGATACGCCGCCCAAGGAGGAACCGATGCAGATCACAAGCTTTGTGTTGGGGTTATATGCTACCAACTGCTACCTGTTGTCGCTGGAGAAGCGCGGCCCCTGCGTGCTGGTGGATCCCGCCGACAGCGGCGAGCAGCTGGCAGACCGGCTTGAGCAGCAGGGCCTGCGGCCGGAGGGGATCCTCTTAACCCATGGGCATTACGACCACATCCTCGGGGTGCCGGCGCTGCAGCGCCGCTGGCCCGGGCTGCCGGTCTGGTGCCACCCGCTGGATGTACCCGAGCAGAAGACCGAGCAGGACATGGGCCAGACCTTTCCCACCGTGGCCGCGTTTTCGCCCCTCTATCCGCTGGAGGATGGGCAGAAGCTGACCGTCGCCGGCATCCCGTTTGAGGTGCTGCACACCCCGGGGCACACCCCCGGGTCGGTGGTCTTCCTCACGGGGGATATTATGCTCAGCGGGGACACCCTGTTTTGTGAGAGCATCGGCCGGACGGATTTCCCCGGCGGCAGCGACGCACAGATGGCGTCCTCACTGCAGCGGCTCGCCGCCCTTGAGGGGGATTTCCGGGTCCTGCCCGGCCACGAGGAGGCAACCACCCTCGCGCATGAGCGGCGGTTCAACCCTTGGCTGCGCCGGCTGTAATGGATTTTTGAGGGCGCGGCCCTCAGAAGATAGCGGAAAAGCAAGGAAAACAAAAAGATATGAGGTGATCGTCATGGAAGAGAACAAGAACGCCCTGTTCTCCATCGCGGAGGGCAAGGTTATCACCACTCTGGACGAGGAGGGGATTTTGGTCGTCCGGATCAACCGCGAGGAGGTCATGGGCGCGCTGGATCCCGAGGCTTCCGGCAAGATGGAGGAGATCCTCAACGCCGCCGAGAAGGACGACGCGGTCCGTGTCATCATCCTGACTGGCACCGGCAGGGGCTTTTGCACCGGTGAGGATCTGGCTGCGAACACCGAGAACGGCGGCTGCCTGACCGTGATGGATCATGGCTTTGGCGGCATGACCGCCAGAGTCAGCAAGAAGCCGGTCATCTGTGCGGCCAACGGCCACGCGATCGGCGGCGGGCTGGAGATCGCGCTTTCCTGCGACATCATCATCGCGTCCGAGAAGGCGAAGTTCGGCCTGACCGAGTGCAAGGTCGGCTTTATCGCCTCGACCGGCGGTCTGGTCAAGCTGCCCAAGGCAATCTCCCCGAAGATCGCCAGCGAGCTGGTGCTCACCGGCAACCTGATCACCGCCCAGCGCGCCTGCGAGATCGGGATGATCAACTACGCCGTCCCGCCCGAGGAGGTTATGCCCAAGGCGATGGAGATGGCCCGCACCATCGCGGCCAATGCGCCGATCTCTCTGCGGCTGAGCAAGCAGATCATGCACGTCGCGCTGCAGTCGACCGCCGAGGATGCACAGCGGATGTGCGATGTTGCGTGGGACTATATCGAGAAGACCGAGGACGGGGTCGAGGGACCGCTCGCCTTTGTCGAGAAGCGCAAGCCCAACTGGAAGAACCGCTGAGAAAAGATGTCTGCCCTGCGGTTTCGTCGGCAGATCAAATGCCGGTGGCCGCCTGAATATAATTTGGAGGTAAAGGTATGGATTTTAGAATCACCGAAGAGCAGGAACTGATGGTACAGGCCATTGAGGAGGCCATGACCCGCGAGAACCTCGAGCCGTATTTTCAGGAGTGCGACAAGAACTGCACCCATCCGCAGAAGTGGTGGGACATCATGAAGGACCTGGGCCTGTTCAGTATGTTCCTGCCGGTTGAGGCGGGCGGCGACGGCGAGGGCGCTGTGACCATGTTCCTGGTCATGGAGGCTCTGGGCCGCTGCGGCGGGCCGATCTACCTGTTCTGGGATCACGTCAAGGCCGACGCGCTGCTGGAGAACGGCACCAAGGAGCAGATCGACAAGTTCATGCCGCTCTTCTTTGAGGGCAACGGCGCGTTTGCGCAGGGCTTCTCGGAGCCGACCGCCGGCACCGACCTGTCCAGCAACACCATCATGACCACCTATACCCGCCGCAATGGCAAGGTCTACATCAACGGCCACAAGCACTTCATCAGCGGTGCGCAGGACAATGACTACTGCCTGACGCTGGCCAAGAACGCCGACAACCCCGAGCAGCTGACCCTCTGGTTTGTCCCCACCAATGTCCCCGGCTGCAAGAAAGAGCCGATGGAGAAGATGGGCATCAACATGGAGAACGTCAACGACATCTGGTTCGACAACGTCGAGATCGAAGAGAAGGATATGTTCAGCTTTGAGGGTAACGGCCTGATGGCGACCTCCAAGGGCTTCGACTACGAGCGTCTGATCGATGCCTTCAACGCCTACGGTCAGGCTCTGTGCGCCTACGAGGATGCCTGCAAGTACGCCAACCAGCGCATCGTCAAGGGCCAGGAGATCGGCCGCCTGCAGCTGATCCAGAACCACATCATGGAGATGACCATGCGCATCGAGGCCATGCGGAATATGCTGCTGCACTACGCTTGGAACAAGGACAACGGCTGCCTGACCCGCGCCGAGGCCTCCATCGCCAAGCAGTACTGCTCCGAGTCCGCCAACGAGGTCGTCGACCACGCGCTGCAGATTCTGGGCGGCATCGGCTTCTGCGGCAGCCGCGTCAGCCGGATCTACCGCGACCTGCGGATCACCCGCATCTCGGGCGGCACCGGCGAGATCCAGACGGTCATCGCCGCGCGTCAGGTCCTCAAGAAGTATCGCTGAGCCCTGCGCAGTCACTGCAAATAAAGCGGTGAAAATCTTTTGCCGCTTTTCGGGAAAACGGCGGGCCATCGGCCCGCCGCGCCCCCGTTTTGTTACCCTGTATTAGGAGGAGAAAAGAAGCATGAAAAACATCCTTGTCTGCATCAAGCAGGTGCCGGATACCACCGAGATACGCATCGATCCGGTAAAGAAAACCTTGATCCGTGACGGGGTCCCCAGCATCGTCAACCCGTTTGACACCTATGCGCTGGAGCTCGCCGCCCGGATCAAGGACAAAGAGCCGGACACCAAGATCACCCTGATCTGCATGGGCCCGCCTCAGGCGGAGGCCGCTCTGAAGGAGTGCCTCGCCGTCGGCGGCGATAAGGCGTATCTGGTCAGCGGCCGTGAGTTCGGCGGTTCCGACACGCTGGCGACCAGCTACATCCTCTCCTGCGCGGTCCAGAAGGTCCGCGAGCTGGAGGGCGACTTCGACATCATCTTCTGCGGCAAGCAGGCGATCGACGGCGACACCGCTCAGGTCGGCCCCGAGATGGCCGAGCATCTGGGCCTGCCCCAGATCACCTATGTGGTCGAGGCCACTGCCGAGGAGGATCGTCTGGTCGTCAAGAAGGAGACCGACGAGGGCTTTGAGATGGTCGGCGTGAAGTATCCCTGCCTGATCACCGTGACCAAGCCCTCCTTCGAGCCGCGCTTCCCGACCATCAAGGCGAAGCTGGCCGCCAACCGCGCCAAGGTCAACGTGCTGGGCGCCGGCGATCTGGATATCGATCTGTCTCGTGCAGGCCTGAAGGGCTCTCCCACCAAGGTCAAGAAGACCTTCACCCCGGAAGTCAAGACCACCGGCGTCAAGATCCACGAGGAGACTGACGAGGCCAGTGCTGAGAAGCTGTTTGCCGAACTCAGCGATAACAAGATTATTTGAGGAGGCAGGCAAAATGGCTGAAGTAAAGAACAAGAACCTTTGGGTATTTGTGGAGACGGACGAGAAGGGCGAGGCCAAGAGCGTCGGTCTCGAGCTGCTGACTGTCGGCCGCGGGCTGGCGGATAAGCAGGGCGGCGCGCTGGTCGGCATCGTGATCGGCAGCAAGGTTGACGCCGCTGTCGCCGCTGCCGCCGAGTACGGCGCGGATGAGGTCATCACCGTGGATGCGCCCGCTTTTGCGCATTACAGCACCGACGCCTATGCCAAGGCGCTGTGCACGCTGGTTGACAAGTACGGCCCCACCACCATCCTGATTGGCGCGACCAACAACGGCCGCGACCTCGGCCCCCGTGTTTCCTGCCGCCTGCAGACCGGCCTGACCGCCGACTGCACCGCGCTGGATGTCGATGAGGAGAGCGGCAACATGGCCTGGACCCGTCCGGCTTTCGGCGGCAACCTGATGGCCACTATCCTCTGTCCGGATCACCGTCCGCAGATGGGCACCGTCCGTCCCGGCGTCTTCAAGAAGGGCGAGCGTCAGGTCGGCCGTACCTGCAAGGTCACTGCGGAGACCGTTGAGATCGCTCCCGAGGAGATCCGCACCGAGCTGCTGGAGGTCATCAATGAGGTCGCCGGCGAGCTGGTTGACCTCGAGAACGCTGAGATCATCGTCTCCGGCGGCCGCGGTGTCGGCGGGCCGGAGGGCTTTGCCCCCGTCCGCGCGCTGGCCGAGGCGCTGGGCGCCACCGTCGGTGCTTCCCGTGCGGCGGTCGACTCCGGCTGGATCTCCCACGCGCATCAGGTCGGCCAGACCGGCAAGACCGTCGGCCCCAAGCTGTACATCGCCTGCGGCATCTCCGGTGCGATCCAGCATCTGGCCGGCATGAGCAGCTCCAAGGTCATCGTCGCGATCAACAAGGATCCCGACGCGCCGATCTTCAATGTCGCGGACTACGGCGTGGTGGGCGACCTGCACGTCGTGCTGCCGATCCTGACCGAGAAGATCAAGAAGGCCAAGGGTCTGGCTTGAGTTTTTGTCCGATGCGTCTGTTGCAGGGCGTAAATACAGAAATCATCAGATAAAGGAGAAAAACCATGGATTTTAAATGGAATGACGAGCAGCAGCTGATGCAGACCATGTTCCGCGAGTTTGTCGACAAGGAGATCCGTCCCCTCGCCGCCGAGCTGGACGAGCAGGAGCGCTTTCCCTCTGAGCTGATCCCCAAGATGGGCGAGATCGGGATGTTCGGTATCCCCATCGCCGAGGATTACGGCGGGGTCGGCATGGGCACGCTGGAGTATGTCATGGCCGTTGAGGAGATCTCCAAGGCCTGCGCCAGCACCGGTGTCACCGTTTCCGCCCACACCTCCCTGTGCTGCTGGCCGATCGAGCACTTCGGCACCGAGGAGCAGAAGCAGAAGTATCTGCCCGAGCTGGCCACCGGCGAGAAGCTGGGCGCCTTCGGCCTGACCGAGCCCAACGCCGGCACCGACGCCGCGATGCAGCGCACCGTTGCCGAGGACAAGGGCGACTACTTCC
Organism: uncultured Pygmaiobacter sp.; assembly: GCA_944386515.1. Lineage (GTDB taxonomy): Bacteria > Bacillota > Clostridia > Oscillospirales > Ruminococcaceae > Pygmaiobacter. The sequence continues at coordinate 2,594 of CALXBJ010000009.1, read as the reverse complement.
TGCTCAACGGCAGCAAGATCTTTATCACCAACGGCGAGGTCGCGGACGTGTATGTCGTCTTCGCGATGACCGATAAGGAAGCCGGCACCCGCGGCATCAGCGCGTTCATCCTCGAGAAGGGGATGGAGGGCTTCAGCTTCGGCAGCCACGAGCGCAAGATGGGCATCCGCGGCAGCAGCACCTGCGAGCTGGTCTTCGAGAACGTCAAGGTTCCCAAGGAGAACCTGCTGGGCGAGCTGGGCAAGGGCTTCAAGATCGCGATGATGACCCTCGACGGCGGCCGTATCGGCATTGCCGCGCAGGCGCTGGGCATTGCGCAGGGCGCGATCGACGAGGCGGTCAAGTATGTCAAGGATCGTGTGCAGTTCGGCCGTCCGATCTCCAAGTTCCAGAACACCCAGTTCACTCTGGCCGATATGCAGACCCGCGTGGACGCGGCCCGGATGCTGGTTTACCGCGCCGCCGCGATGAAGGACGAGGGCGAGAACTATTCCGCCGCTGCGGCTGAGGCGAAGCTGTTTGCCTCCGAGACCGCCAGCGATGTGACCCGCCGTGCTGTTCAGCTGTTCGGCGGCTACGGCTACACCCGCGAGTATCCGGTTGAGCGCATGATGCGTGATGCCAAGATCACCGAGATTTATGAGGGTACCAGCGAGGTCCAGAAGATGGTCATCTCGGCGGCTATGGGCCTGAAGTAATCTGAACTATTTTCATGTGCCGCGCCGCTCTGACGGAATAGCGGCGGCTGGCTGCAAAATTGGTTCTGATGAAGAGGAGGTTATTCCCATGGGCGAGATCATTTATTCCTGCTTTATAGGCGGGCTTCTGACTTTATGTGGGATTGTGTTGCTGGCCGTTCTTCACCGGGAAGAGAAAAAGCTGCAAAAGGAAAGCGAGGAAAAGAAATGAATATTTTCCTGTTTGGCGTTCTTGGCAGTATTCTGGTTTATCTGGTGATTGGTATTCTGGTGGGACGGTCTGTAAAAAATATTAGCGACTATTATGTGACAGGGCGCGATTCCTCTACTCTGATGATTTCCGGAACATTGTTTGCATCTATGCTTTCAGTAACCGGATTTATGGGGGATCAGGGATTTTGCTACAGCGGCAATATTACGAATCTGGTGTTGCTTAATGCGTTCTGTGGCGCGGGATACATTTTTGGCCCTTTGGTTTTCGGTCGCTTCCTGCGCCGTTCCAAGTGTGAGACAATGCCGGAATATTTTGGCCGCCGTTACAATGATTTTCGCAACCGACGTGTCGCCGGAGTCATCACAATCGTCTCCATGACGGCATATCTGCTTAGCTGCATGACCGGTGTGGCGATTTTAATGGCGGAAATGACCGGTTGGCCCTATGAAATCTGGCTGTTTCTGGGTTGGCTCTGCTTTACCGGATTTACTTTTTATTCCGGTTCCAAGGGCGACGTGGTCACTGACGCAATGATGTGCATCGTGTTTTTGGTGGCTGCGGTGGTCTCTGCGCCATACATTTTCAATGCGCAGGGCGGATTGGGAGAGCTCTTGACCAATCTGATGAACAATCCAGCAACACCGGAGGGCCTGCTGGATTACCACGGCAATCTGGCCGGCGTGAATGCAAACGATAATTTTTCTGCCACGATGTATGGCGTGATTACTGGGCTGATGTGGATGATCACCGTATCCGTTTCTCCCTGGCAGGCTGGCCGGAATCTGATGGCACGTAGCGAGCATGTCGTGCTACGCTCCGGCGCTATTGCGGCGGCCCTGACCACAGTATACCTGCTGTTCTTGAACCTGCAGTCTATCGCAGTAATCAACATCAATCCCAACATGGAGGATCCCCAGCGCGTGCTAGTGTGGGCTTCTCTGAACGTAGTACCTAAGATAGTGGGAACATTGCTGCTGGCGGGAATTATGGCGGCGGGCCTTTCATCTGCCTCTACATTTCTGGCCGTAATGGGCTTTTCGGTGACAAGTGACATTTTCCCTGTTGAGTTCAAAAGCGAAAAGCAACAGCTGCGTACCAGCCGTATTGTCATGCTGGTAGTGGGAATCATTGCGCTGATTCTGGCCTATATGGGCCTTGGCAGCATGCGGGTGATTGCCTACTTCGCTTCCACCATCATCGCATCCAGCTGGGCGGTGCCTGCCATCGGCGGCATTTTCTGCAAAAAGCTTTCGGCGACCGGGGCGCGCTGGTCTATGATTGCAGGATTTTTGGGCTATATAGTGCCAAAATTTCTCACAGCGCTTGCGCCATTTGACGCCATCTTTGTCGATTTTCTGGACCCCTTCTTTGTGGGCCTGTACATCAGCTTGATCTTTGCTGTCATCGGCAGCAAAATGCACCCGGCAACCGAGCCGGAAATCAGTTACCGCGACAGCCTGTTTGTGATTCCGGAAGAGGAAAAGGTAGCGGCGGATTATCGCCGCGACAAGGTCTACGGGTATATTCTGATCGTGTCCGGCATTGCGGTGAGCGCGTTCCTGCTGTTTGGGTGGGCGCTGCCGTACAACGGCTTTATCTGATCTTATCTATTTTTGGTTCGGCACGGACACAGCGGCCGTCTTTTGTGGCGGGGCGGCCCCGTGCAAAATAGAAGGAGGGCT
>CALXBJ010000008.1 GCA_944386515.1 uncultured Pygmaiobacter sp. | reverse complement strand
CACCGCGCCGGGCGGTTTTGTCAATTCACACAGCCGGGCCGCGGCGGTAAAATCGCCGCAGCCGTCCGCCTGCTGCGCCTCACCGGGCGGCGCGGGCTAGCTTCCAGCGGCGCAGCAGATAGGGCGGCGCCAGCAGCAGCACAAAGACCAGCGCCCCGATGACCGGGAACCCGATCAGATGGCTGCCGAAGGCCTGCTCAAACCAGTACAGCGGGTTGCCCGGCTCCGCGCCGGAGAGGAACATGAAGTTGGTGCCGAACGCCTGATTGAAGCACCACGCCGGCACCGCCATCACCAGCATCAGCAGCACGCAGCCCGGCAGGTCCCGCGCGCGGGCGCCCGCCTCCCCCGCCGCGGTCAGCATAATCGGGTAGGTCGCCAGCAGGATGTGGACGGTAAAGCTGTGCAGGTGCATAAAATTGGCCGCCGGCAGCTCGGTCCAGCTGGGAAAGAGCAGCGCCGCCAGCGCCGCGGGCAGGCAGACCAGATAGAGGTATTTTGAGAGGAACCGGCTGGGCCGGACCGCGTGGATGAGGATGAGGAAGATATTGATGCTGCACAGGTGCAGCGGCAGATATCCCGGCAAAAACAGCCCCTGCCAGAGCAGGATCGAGAGCTTGAACAGCTCATCCGCGAGCAGCAGCGCCGCGAAAATGCGGCGCATCAACCGCCTGCGCCCCTGCCCCGCGCGGCGATAGCAGACCGCACACAGGGCGGCAAAGGCCGCAAATCCCGCCAGCCAGAGCAGGTGGCAGGGCCCAAACAGCGCAAAGCCCTTCCCCTCGCCGATGGTCTCGACCGTCTCGAAAAAAGATTCCATACGCGCCTCCAAGGGCGGCCGCTCTCTGTTTCTCCCGGCCGCCATTCGCCCCCTATTATAGTGCAGCGGCACCGGCACAGCAATAGGGCCGGGCAAAAGAATACAGAAAATTCACATCGGCGCCGCGCTCTCCCCCGCACCGCGCAAAACACAGCAAAAAAGGGCAGACCTCCCGGCCGCCGTGGTGCGGGATGTCTGCCCTTTTTTCGTTTTTACTTTTACGGCTTACCGCCGCCTTGCCGTCTCCGCGCGCCCTGATGGGCGGCAGGCAGCTCCAAAAGCGGTTTTAGCCGACGTGGACGTCGCAGGCCTCCGGCAGGACGTCCGCCTTGTAGTAGCCGGTCCCCGTACTGGGGCACAGCGGGCCTGCGAGGCCGCCCGACTCTTTGCAGTAGGTCGCGGTGACCACCGTGCCGGCCGGCGCGGTGGGGAAGGTCTTGACCTCAAGACCCTCCTGCGCGCGGGTCATGACCTCTTTCCACGCCAGCGTCGGCGGGTGGATGCTGTACTGGCTTCCTGCCCAGGGCAGCTCGACCGGCTGGTCGTAGCCCATCCAGGTCGCGGTGACATAGTAGGGGGTCAGGCCGATGAACCAGTGGTCCTTATCATCGCTGGTGGTACCGGTCTTGCCGATCGTCTCCATCCCGGCAATGGTGGAGGAGCCGGTCGTGCGCGCGGTGCCGTTTGTCATGACCAAACGCAGCAGCTTGTTCATGATCATCGCCGTGTCCTCCCCGATGGCGCGGGTGGTGGGCAGCAGGGTGTTGTCCAGCAGGATCTCACCGGTCTGGATGTTCTCAACGGTGGTGTAGGAGTGCAGCGGGCTGAGGGTGCCGCCGTCGCCGAACATCATATAGGCGTGGGCCATCTCGGCCAGCGAGACGCCGTTGGTCATCGAGCCGAGCACCAGCGGGCCGATGTCCACGTCGTTGGGTTCAACCAAGCTGGTGATGCCCAGCGTATTGGTCATAAAGTCAAAGATCACTTCCGGGGTGACCATATCGCCGACCCGCACCGCGACGGTGTTGATCGAGTTTGCCAGCGCGTCGCAGACCAGCATATCCTTCTCGGTATAGGTGCCGTTGTAGTTGCGTGGCCAGTCACGCAGCCCGCCTTCCGCCTCGTCCTCAATCGGACGGACTACGCTGTCCAGCCAGGGGCCGGAATAGTCGGTCCAGTTGTAGTCGATACCCAGCGCATAGGCGCCGATCGGCTTCATTGTCGAACCGGTCTGCCGCAGCGAGTCGACCGCGCGGTTGAGGCTGCGGTCGGCATCCTTCTCGCCGACGCCGCCGACGACCGCCTTGATCGCGCCGGTGTAGTCGATGGTGATCATCGCGCCCTGCACGTTCTGGGTCTTGGTCTCCCCCGTCGCGGAGTCGGTGTACTCGACCGGGCGGTCGGGATAGTAGTTGCCCGGCTCCTTGCTCATCACATCCTCCATGATGGACTGCAGGTTGGTGTCAACCGTCGCATAGATCGCAAGGCCGCCGTTATACAGCATGGTGCTGGCTTCCTGCCTCGTCTCGCAGATGCCCTCTTCCACCAGATCGGAGATGACGTCGTCGATGACCATATCGGTGAAGTAGCTGTTGTTGCCCACCTGCGCGGTGTTCTGCTTGTCCTCCGGCGCGACGAGATTCAGCTCCTCCGCAACGGCGGCATCGTGTTCCTCCTGCGTAATCATCCCCTGCTCGAGCATCATCCCGAGGATCATGTTCCGCCGCTGGATGTTGTTCTCCGGCTGGGTGCGGGGGTTGTACTTGGTGGGGTTGTTGGTGATGGCCGCCACGGTGGCGCACTGGGCCAGCGTCAGCTCGCTGACATCCTTATCATAAAGGTTGTAGGAGCAGGCCTGCACGCCGCAGGTGTTGCCGGTAAAGCTGACGGTGTTCAGATACGCCTCGAGGATGGTCTCCTTGGAGTACCGCCCGTTGAGCGAGATGGCGCGAAAGATCTCCCGCACCTTGCGCAGCGGGTCGTGGTCGTCGTCGCCGGTGATGTTCTTAATCAGCTGCTGGGTGATGGTGGACGCGCCCTGCTCGGTATCGTACAGGGTGATCTTGCCGCCGGTCAGCTTGCTCATCACCAGATTGACCGCCGCCGAGATGCTCCGCTTGAAGTTGACGCCGTTGTTCTCGTAGAAGGTCTTATCCTCCACCGCGATAAAGGCGTTCTTCAGGTTCTCAGGGATCTGGTTGAGGTCGACCCAGATCCGGTCGGCGTTGTCGACCAGACGCTGATACGGCTCGGTCTCGCCGGTCTCGCTGTTGACCGCGTAGATGGTGGAGGAGTAGCTCAGCTTGAGGTTGTCAAGGTTGAGCAGCGACGAATCGTTTGCGGTCACCTTGACGACATACAGGCTGAGCATCACCGCCAGCACCGAGGCGACGATCACCCCAAGGCTACCGACCACGATGATGGCGCGGCCGATGTGGCCCCACACCCGTCTGGCGCGGCCGCTCTTTTTCGGCTTCGGCGCGCTGTTTGGCGCGGAGGCTTTGCCCTTTCCCGCCTCGGGACGCCGTGTGCGCCCCCGGGCGTTTTTGCGATTCTGCTCGTTCAAAAAAGGTTCTCCCCTCTCTTTGGGTAAAGTCTTGACGAATCTATCTGAAAAATAACGGCGGCCGAAAAATAAGACGCCGTCTCGAGAGCACTTTTTGTCGTATTAGAATAGTATAGCACAAAATTGCCATCATTTTCCACAAAAGAAGGTTACAAATTCGTGAACGCAAGCGCCCCCTGTATAACCCGAGCGCTTTTGTCCCAGAATATCACCGCCCGGGGCCGCACAAAAAGGCCGCGCGGCAGGGGGATAACCGTATGACTGTACAAAAAAGATGGCTGACCGTTCTCTTGCTGCTGTGCATCCTCGTCACCGCGGTGAGCGCCGCCTTCCTGCTGCAGCCCGCCGCCGCGAGTGAGAGCGCGTCCCGCTCAGGGCCGATCTATCTGCTGCGGGACGACCACGGCCTGCTGGCGCTGTATGATCCCGACAGCGGGGAGCTGCTGCGCCGGTATGAGATCTACACCCATCTGCTGCCCACCGCCGATGTGGATGCGCTGCGCGAGGGCATCGCGGTTTACACCGACGCCGAGCTGGAACGGCTGATTGAGGATTTCGGCGGCTGAGGGGCGGCTTTCGCCCATTATACCCATTCTCACAGATGAAATCAAGCGCGCGAGTTCCGGGCAACGGCTGCCGCCGGTTTACAACGGCTTTTTTGCTGTGGAATAATGGCTGAGGTATCTAATAGGGGGCAGCCGTTTGCGCCGCCCCCCCCCCGCGCCGTTTCGGCCGGATCAATCAAGGAAAGGAGGCGCCGCTTTTGAATCCTCTGGATTATCCTTTTGACGGTGCCACACTCTTGCAGAAAAAACGTTCGCTGCGGCGGGAGCTGCTGCAGCGGCAGGGCCTTGTGGAGAAGAAGGTCGCCATCCTCAGCGGCAGCACCATCGGTGAGATCAAAAATATGCTGGAGCTGTTTTTGCTCAACGAGGGCATCAAGCCGGAGTTCTTTGTCGGCGGATATGGGCTGTTCTATGAAAATCTGGTCTTTGACGACGGCAGCCTCGCCGCCTTTGCGCCGGATTTTCTCTACATCCACACCAGCCGCAAAAACATCAAGGAGCTGCCGCTGCCCACCGACAGCGAGGAGGCCGTTCAGGCAAAGCTGGACGCCGAATGGGCGCGGTTTGAGGCCGCGTTTGAGGCCGCGAAAAAGCTGGGCTGTGCGGTGATTGTGAACAACTTTGACCCGCCCACCCACCGGCTGATGGGCAACCGCGACGCTGTGGATGCGCGCGGCAGCGTCCATTTTATCAACGAACTGAACGCCAGAATTGCTACATATGTGGCAAAAAACGACGGCTTTTACCTCAATGACCTCGCCTACCTCGCCTGCCGGTTCGGGCTGGACAACTGGTTCTCCGAGTCGGAGTGGTATCTGTACAAATATGCCGTTTCGATGCAGTACATCCCCGAGCTGTGCCACAGCATCAGCCTGATCATCAAGAGCCTGCTGGGCAAGAACAAAAAGGGCCTTGTGCTGGATCTGGACAAGACCCTGTGGGGCGGCATCATCGGCGAGGTCGGCGCCGAGGGGGTCGAGCTTTCGACCGAGACCCCGGGCGGCATGGCGTACAGCGAGTTCCAGCAATACCTGCGCCAGCTGGAGGATCTGGGCATCCTGCTGAATGTCGCGAGCAAAAACGAGGAGTCGATCGCGCTGACCGGCTTTGCGCGGGACGACAGCCCCCTCAAGCGGAAGGATTTCCTCTGCTTCAAGGCAAACTGGGAGCCCAAGTCGGAGAACATCGCCAAGATCGCGCAGGAGATCAACATCCTGCCCGAGAGCCTTGTCTTTGTGGACGACAACCCCGCCGAGCGTGAGATTGTGCGCCAGCAGCTGCCGGGGGTGGTCATCGCCTCCTTTGACAGCCCCGAGGGGATGATCGCCGCGCTGGACCGCGCGGGCTACTTTGAGGTGACCGCGCTGTCGGCGGACGACGCCAAGCGCAACGAGATGTACCGCCAGAACCTGCAGCGCGCCGCCGCGCAGCAGAGCTTCGGCAGCTATGAGGACTACCTGCGCAGCCTTGAGATGACCGCCGAGCTGGGCGGATTCGACCAGCCGCACGCCGAGCGGATCACCCAGCTGATTAACAAGACCAACCAGTTCAACCTGACCACCCGCCGCTATACCGCGCAGGAGGTGGAGGCGCTGCTGGGCAATCCCGACGCGGTGACCCTCTACGGCCGGCTGACCGACAAGTTCGGGGATAACGGGCTGGTATCGGCGATGATCGGTTCGGTGGAAGGCGACCGGTGCACCGTCGAGCTGTGGATCATGAGCTGCCGCGTCTTTAAGCGGAATCTCGAGCAGGCCATGATGGACGAGTTTGTCCGCCGCTGCGCCGCGAAGGGGGTAAAAACCATCGTGGGGCGGTATCTTCCCACCGCAAAAAACTTGTTGGTCAAGGAAATCTATGGTACAATGGGCTTTGAAAAGGTGAGCGACGATCCTGCCCAGACGGTGTTTGAGCTGGATGTCGCCTCCTACCGCCGCCAGAATGAGATTTTGACGGTGGTGACAAAAGACTAAAATGCAGGAGGGAACCCCTTTGAGCGAACAGGAAATTTTTGAGGGCGTGCAGGAGATCTTCCGCACGGTATTTGACGACGATGAGATCGTGCTGACCCGCGAGATGACCGCCGACGACATCGAGGACTGGGACAGCCTCGAGCAGATCAACCTGCTGGTCGCGATTGAGAAGAAGTTCTCGATCAAGTTCAAGCTGGATGACGTCAAGAACCTGCCCAACGTCGGGGCGATGCTGGATCTGGTCAAGCGGCTGGCCGGCTGACGGTAGAACAGTGCAAAGATGGGAGCCGGTGTTTTGGGATCGGCTCCCTTTTTTTGAAGCGCGCCGGCGCCGCCGGCAAAAAGACAGGATGGAGGGATCGAGATTGCAGGTCAAGAGTTACACGCTGGCCCAGATGGAGCCCGGCCTGACCGAGAGCTTTACCGTCACCGTGACGGAGGAAAAGATGGCGCAGTTCTGCGCGATGTCGGGGGATGTCAGCCCCATCCATATCGACCCGGACTATGCCGCCGGGCGCGGTTATCCCGGCCGGGTCTGCTACGGGATGCTGGTCGCCAGCTTCTTCTCCACCCTCGCCGGGGTGCTGCTGCCGGGGGAACACTGCCTGCTGCACTCGGTCGAGAGCAAGTTTGCAAAGCCGGTGTTCATCGGCGACGCCCTGACCGTGACCGGCGTCGTCGAAGAGGTCAACGAGGTCTTTTCCGAGGTGACCATCAAGGGGACCATCACCAACCAGAACGGCAAAAAGGTCTGCCGCGGCGTCATCAAAGCGGGGCTGGCAAAGTAATCCTCTCCCCGCCCCGCGCTGCGGAGAACCGGCGCCGGATGCCCCCCTGCATCCGCTCCTTTCTTTCAACGATACGAAAAATCAGCTGTAAAGTTGTTTTGCTTGTCAATTGTTTTTTGGCTTTAAACCGTCATTTTATCCAATGCTCCAACCCTTAAAACCGCAAAAGGAGGAAATCTCTCATGCCCTATACCTATCTGATCACCGGCGCGACCAGCGATGTGGGCGCCGCGCTGATCCGCCGAATCTGGAAGCCCAGCGACATCATCCTCGCGCAGGGCGCGGGGGATCTGGGCCGTTTGGACAGCCTGCGGGAGCAGTGCGGCGACGCGCTGCACTGCTATGATGTCGACCTCACCGGCGAGGAGTCCCTCACCGCCTTTATCGAGGAGATCCGCCGCGATTTCGGCTGCCCGACCCACATTGTCCATCTGCCGGCGCTGCGGGTGATCAACACCAAATTCCGCAACTTTGACGAGCAGCGGTTCCTCTTGGACTTCAATGTGCAGGTGCTCAGCGCGCTGCGGATCTGCAAGGCATTTTTGCCCGGCATGATGAAGGCAAAGTTCGGCCGGCTGCTCTTCATGCTGACCGACTACATCATCGGCGTCCCGCCCAAGAACACCACCGCCTATATCGTCGCGAAAAACGCGCTGCGCGGGCTTGCCCGCAGCCTCGCGACCGAGGCCGCGCCCGCCGGGGTCACGGTCAACTGTGTCGCGCCCTATATGATGGAGACCCGCTTTCTGCAGGATACCCCCGACCTGATTGTCGAGGCGTCCGCTGCCGCAAACCCGATGGGCCGCAACGCCCGCGTCGAGGATGTCGTGCCGGCGATGGCCTTCCTGCTGTCGGATGAAGCCGGCTTCATC
>CALXBJ010000007.1 GCA_944386515.1 uncultured Pygmaiobacter sp. | reverse complement strand
AGACGATGGTCTGCATACCGAGGGTCGCAATGAAGGGAGGAACCTTCAGGAACGCGATAACGCAGCCGTTGATCACGCCGAACGCGCAGCAGATCAGCATCGCGGCCAGCAGGCCGACCACGACGGGGATGTCCGGCAGGTTGGGGAAGAAGCGGGAACCGTAGTCCACCTTCTGCAGCAGGGTGGCGGCGATGCAGGCGCCAAGGCCCACAGCGCGGCCGGCCGACAGGTCGGTGCCCTTGGTGATCAGGCAGCCCGAGACGCCGCAGGCGATGATGAAGCGGGTGGACGAGTTCGAGATCAGGTTCTTCAGGTTGTTCCAGGTGTAGAAGTTCTTGCTGTTGAACCCGACGTAGATCACCATCAGCAGGATCAGCAGGGTGATCGCGTTGTTCGACAGGAAGTTGGTGACTGACTTGGCGCTCAGTCTGCTTTTCGTCTTATCCATATTATTGCGTCCTCCTCACGAAAACTTGGTGGCCAGTTCCATGATGTTCTCCTGATTGGCCTTATCCCCGTCGATGAAGCCGTTGACCTTACCGTCACACATGACCATCACCCGGTCGGACATACCGATCAGCTCGCCCATCTCGGAAGAGATCATAATAATGCTCTTGCCCTGCTTTGCCAGATCCGCAATGATGCAGTAAATCTCATACTTGGCGCCCACGTCAATGCCGCGGGTGGGCTCGTCAAGGATAAAGACATCCGGGTCGTTGGCCAGCCAGCGGCTGATCAGAACCTTCTGCTGGTTGCCGCCGGACAGAGACTGAATCCGGGTCTTGCTGGACGGGGTTTTGATCGACAGCTTCGCCACGTTGTCCGCCACCAGCTTTTCGATCTTGCGGTTGTTGAGCACAATCCCCGCGTCAACATACTGATCCAGCGAGGCGATCGAGACGTTATCCGCAATCGACAGCACACCCATAATGCCGGTGGCGCGCCGATCCTCGGTCAGCATCGCAAGCCCGCGCTTGATCGCGTCCCGCGGGCGGTTGATCTTGAGCTCCTCACCCTTGTAATAAATATGTCCCTTGGAATGAGCACGGATGCCGAATAGGCCTTCCATCAGCTCGGTGCGCTGCGCGCCGACCAGACCGCCGACGCCGAGGATCTCGCCCTTGCGCAGCTGGAAGTTGACATCCCGGAAGGATTTCGGGTTGATCGAGGTAAAGTCCTTGACCTCAAACACCACCTCGCCGGGGACATTCTCCCGCGGCGGATACAGGTTGGTCAGCTCGCGGCCGACCATCTTGGTGATGATCATGTCGGTCGTCAGGTCCTTTGCCTCCCAGGTGCCGATGTACTGGCCATCCCGCATGATGGTGACCTCGTCCGAAATCCGCAGGATCTCGTCCATCTTGTGGGAGATGTAGACGATGGAAACCCCCTTGGATTTGAGGTCTTCGACGATCCGGAACAGCGCCTCGACCTCGTTATCGGTCAAGGAGGAGGTCGGCTCGTCCAGAATCAGCACCTTGCAGTTGGCGCTGACCGCCTTGGCGATCTCGACCAGCTGCATCTGGGAAACGGAGAGAGAACCCAGTTTTGCCTTGGGGTCAAAGGGCATACGCACCTCTTCAAGCAGGCGCGCGGTGTCCTCATACATTTTTTTGTGGTCGACGATCGGATAGACGCCCAGCAGCTTTTTCATCGGGTAGCGCCCGACAAAGATGTTTTCGGCGACGCTGCGCTCCGGGATAGGCTGCAACTCCTGATGCACCATCGCGATGCCGCGGTTGAGCGCATCCAGCGGGTCCTTGATGCTGACCGGCTCGCCCTCGTAGTAAATCTGGCCCTCATCCATCTTGTAGATGCCGAACATACACTTCATCAGGGTGGATTTGCCCGCACCATTCTCACCCATCAGTGCATGGACCGTGCCCGGCTTGAGTTTCAGCTGCGCGTGATCCAGGGCCTTGACGCCCGGGAAGGTTTTCACCACGTCGCGCATCTCCAAACGATACTCTGACATTGACTGGCCCCCTTGCTTTTTAATCCCAAAAAGTGCGTGTGCACCCATCGCGCACACGCACTTTGTTATGCGTTGTTTTGCTTACCCAGCCATGAACTCGCTCACGTTGTCGGGGGTTACCTTGACGTAGTTGACATAGATCTGCTGCTCTTCAGCGGTGTAGGTGGTGCCGCTCAGCAGAGCCTCCATGACCTCGACAGCCTTCTGGGCCTGCGCGTCAGCGTCGTTCAGAACGGTACCGGTCATCTCGCCGGCAGCAACGGCGTCCAGAGCAGCGTCCAGAGCGTCGACACCAACCAGATAGATGTCCTCGTTAACGGTGCGGCCGGCAGCCTTGATGGCCTCCAGAGCGCCCATCGCCATCGCGTCGTTGTTGCAGAAGACAACCTCGACCTGATCGCCGAACTGCGCCAGAGCGTTCGCGGTGATGGTCTGGCCCTTCTCCTGATCCCAGTCGCCGCGCTGCATATCCAGCTCCTCGACCTCGACGCCGGCGTCTTCCAGCGCCTTGACCGAGTACTCGGTGCGCAGCTTCGCGTCAACGTTCTCGGGGTCGCCCTGGATCATGATATAGCTGACCTTGCCGTCGCCGTTGATGTCGCCCTTGTTCTCGGTCTCAAGGATCAGCTCGCCCTGATAGGTGCCGGACTGGGCAGCGTCGCAGCCGACATACGCGATCTTGTCATAGACAGCCATCTCGCCCTCGGTCGGCTCGCGGTTGATCAGGACGGTGGGAACACCGGCGTCCTTGACCATGGTGACGATCTGCTCGGCGGCAGAGGTCATGACCGGGTTGATGATCAGCGCGTCAACACCCTGGGTGATGAAGGTCTGGATCTGCTCGGTCTGCTTGGCCTGGTCGTTGTTACCGTCGACGATGGAGACCTCGTAGCCCTTGCCGGTGAGGATCTCTTCCAGCTTGTTGCGGTAGGTGGTCATGAAGTTGTCGTCAAACTTGTAGATGCAGATGCCAACGGTGCCGCCGGCGGGAACAGCGGAGGAAACGCCGTCCACGACGGAATTGACGGCCGAATCACCGGCAGCAGAGCTGTCGGAACCGCCGCAGGCAACCAGCGACAGGGCCATCATAGCGGCCATGACCAGTGCGAGTACTTTTTTCATCTTGGATTCTCTCCTTTTTCATGTGATCCCTTATTCGGAAGGTCCTGTCCGCTTGCCCGCGCCATCTGTTTCCAAAGCGCCGCCAAGAGGCGACACAGCGGATGCACATTTGTTACGGGTCGCATGGACAAAAAACACATCCAAAAACTTGGGATCTTCCTGTACCGGCTCATTCCGGTATGGCTAAATACTAACATCGACTTTACCGGTTGTCAATAAAAATGTTAATTTTGATACTATTTTTTAATATAATACGCTTTAATTTGGTGCAAAGAGAAAAAACGATATACTTTTTTTGTTGAATAGCAATAAAAGAAAAAATATATAAAATTCTACCAATAGATGAATTTTTGTTTCATTTTGAAATATATTGTCACTTTTTGTCTATAGATTCGCAATAATTTTCTTTTTCATAAAAAGAATACTTCCGAGCCAAAAGATTCCTTTCTTTTTATCGAAAGCCTTTCCTTGTAAGGCGGTGGGCGGACAGCTGTGCCGCATATTCCCGCGGTCAGGCATTCCACCGGTCGCCCTTCGGCATAAAAAAGTCAGGGCAATGCTGTTTTGCCCTGACGGTTATTGCCTATAAAATGTTTTTTGCACAAAAGAGGGATTTTTGCCCTGCATAGCCTGCGTCTGTCCCTCGCCGTTTACCCCGCGCTCACAATTTCATCAATATCAAGGGAATACCCCAGCACCTCTCCGACCTCCTTGATTTTGCCCCGTACAACAACTGTGTCATCAACAGAAAGCTCCATCACCTTGGCCTTCTGGTCTTCCGATTTGAGATAGCAGGTTACCCCCACGATGGCAAAAGGCTCCTCTTGCGGCCGGATTGAAATATAAGCGCCGCTGCTGTCGATTACACTCAGAGCGCCTGTCAATTCGACAAATTGATCCTTGTATTTCTCGGATGCTTTTAGGGCATTCTGTTCCAGATCCTGCATCAATTCAAAAACCGAATACGCCGTATAAACAATCTCCTCCGGCGCCGATTCCGTGGATGGCCCCGGCTGCACCCCGGCGCTGCTGTTCACCGCAGAGCCTGCCGGAGGGTTCTGCTCTCCAGACCCGCCGGCCACGCTTCCGATGGCCCCCAAAAGGATAATCACCGCCAACACCACAAACCACCAACGTTTATAAGTCGGTTTCTTTTGCTTGCCTCCGCATTGCGGGCACGCCTTCGCGTTTGCGGCAATTTCAGCACCGCAATATCTGCAAACCGCCATTTTCTTCTCTTTTGCCATGTTCCTTCCTCCGTTTTGTATCATTTGAGTCCTGCGCGCCTGCGCTCCATAAAGGACATTCCCATTGTAACCTCCTTTTTATCTTGATGTCAAGCAATAGAGCCAATAATGATAATTATATATCTATTCAGCACATTATAATTGTCTTTATACTGAGGTGATATGATGATTGCTGAAAAGATACGAGATCTTCGTCAGGCTCGCGGCTGGACACAGGCGGAGCTTGCCCGCCGTATGGGGGTTACAAGAAACGGCATCAATTCATGGGAGCAGGGGCTTTCCATGCCTTCTCCCGCTTCTCTGGTCGATCTTTCCAAAATTTTTTCGGTTTCTACGGACTACCTGTTGGGGGTGGAGGCGTTGAAAACAGTCAATGTCTCCGGTCTGGATGATCGGGAGGTTGCGCTGTTGGCGGAATTAGCGGATCGTCTGCGAAAAAAATCCGACGCCGCGCCCGAAAACGACCTCCGCAGAAGAGAATCCTCCAATCCCGGCAGCCCGCAGAACCGCAAAACGCGCTCACCTCTCCGCTAAAAGCAGCAAAAGGTCCTGTGCCTCTTTTGAGGCACAGGACCTTTTTGTTGGGCTGCATTCCCAGCGCGGATAGAAAACGGAAGTTATCATACTTATACGAGGCAAGAGATGTGCTGCATTCCCAGCGCGGATAGAAAACGGAAAAAATCTCCGTGAAAATGCGCGCGGCGACACGTAACTCCGCAACACCTATAGATGCCAAACACCATTCTACCGGGCAGACGGCGCATACCGCATATAAAGGAGGGGATAGGGGTTGCCCTGCTCGTCCAGCTCGGTCCGCCGATACACATGAAATCCCATATGCTCATAGAACCCTATTGCCTGCGGGTTTTGTTCGTTCACCGTCAATGTCTCAACGGCGCAGTTGTCTATCCCGTACTGGTGCCGGAGCGGATGAGCTGATTGGTGAGAGCGCTTTCTCGTTTGGAAGACTTGATTTCATTGCATACTTTAATAATTTCTAAAGCAAAGGATTTGGACTTCGATAGAAGCGGGCTGTCCATGGCTGCACCCCGTTCCACACTTATTCCTTATTCCCTATTCCCTCTTACCTTCCAAAAATCCCGAATGGTGAGGGATCGGTTAAGGAATAGTGAATAGGGAAGAGGGGATAGATAAAAATCCCGAACGCTGCCGCATTCGGGATTTTTGGTGACCCGCCGGAGATTCGAACTCCGGACCCATTGCTTAAAAGGCAATTGCTCTGCCAACTGAGCTAGCGGGTCATACTGATTCAATTTGACGCTTAACTATTATAGCAATCCAAATATCCTTTGTCAATCATTTTGCCCGTTTATAGCCCCAAAAAACGGCGGTGGGGTGCAGTTTTTGCCCATTTTGCCGCCTGCAGATCAAAATCCCGCGCGGGCGGTCCCGCTCTGCTCCCCCGCTTCCGATACAACGCAAAAGGAAAAGGGCGCCGCTGTGCGGCGCCCTTTGGGAGCTTTTTTATTGTTTTTGTTCCGTCGCGGCAATCAGCCCTCGCGCGCGGCGATCTCGGCGGTAATGGCGCCGAGGAACTCCTCCAGCGTCTTCACGCCGCCGTTGCCCTCCTTGCGGGCGCGGACCGACACGGTGCCCTCGGCGGCTTCCTTGTCTCCGACGACCAGCATATAGGGGATCTTCTGCAGCTGCGCTTCCCGGATCTTGTAGTTCATCTTCTCACTGCGCAGGTCGCACTCCGACCGCACACCGGCCGCGCGCAGCGCCTCGTTTACCTTCTTGGCATACTCGTGGTGGCTCTCGCCGATGGGGATCACCACAGCCTGCACCGGGCTGAGCCAGGTCGGGAACGCACCCGCAAAGTGCTCGGTCAGGATGCCGATGAACCGCTCGATGCTGCCGAAAACCACCCGGTGGATCATGACCGGGCAGTGGGCCGCGCCGTCGGCGCCGGTGTACTCCAGATCAAACCGGCCGGGCAGCTGGTAATCCAGCTGGATGGTGCCGCACTGCCAGGTGCGGCCCAGCGAATCCTGAATGTGGAAGTCGAGCTTCGGCCCGTAGAACGCGCCGTCGCCCTCGTTGATCTCGTACTCCTTGCCGATGCTCTTGATCGCGTCGGCCAGCGCGTTGGTCGCGATCTCCCAGTCCTCCTCCGAGCCGAGGTGATCCTCCGGCATGGTGGACAGCTCGATGGTGTAGGGCAGCCCGAAGAGGGAATAGACCTCGTCGAAGAGACGGGCAATCCGGACAACCTCGTCGGTGATCTGCTCCTTGGTCAGCAGGATGTGGGCGTCGTCCTGCGTGAAGCAGCGCACCCGGAACATCCCGTGCAGCGCGCCGCTCAGCTCGTGGCGGTGGACAAGGCCCAGCTCGCCGTACCGCAGCGGCAGGTCGCGGTAGGAGTGCTTCTCCAGCTCATACACCAGAATGCTGCCCGGGCAGTTCATCGGCTTGATCGCGAAATCCTCCCCGTCGATGACGGTGGTGTACATATTCTCCTTGTAGTGATCCCAGTGGCCGGAGGTCTCCCACAGGGTGCGGCGCATGATCTGCGGGGTCGAGATCTCGACATAGTCCCACTTCTTATGGACCTCGCGCCAGTAGTCAATCAGGGTGTTCTTGAGCACCATGCCCTTGGGCAGGTAGAAGGGGAAGCCCGGCGCCTCATCCCGGAACGCAAAGAGCCCCAGCTCGCGGCCCAGCTTGCGGTGGTCGCGGCGCTTGGCCTCCTCAATCCGCTCGAGATAGGCGGCCAGCTCGTCCTTCTTGGGGAAGGCGATGCCGTAGATGCGGCACAGGCTGTCGTTCGCCGCATCACCGCGCCAGTAGGCGCTGGCGGTGCTCAGCAGCTTGACCGCCTTCAGCGCGCCGGTGCTCATCAGATGCGGACCGGCGCACAGGTCGGTGAAATCCCCCTGCTGATAGACCGACAGCTGCCAGCCCTTTGCGGCATACTCTTCCAGCAGCTCCAGCTTATAGCTCTGGCCGGCAAAGATCTCGCGGCCCTCCTCAACGGTGATGAACCGCTTTTCGACCGGCAGATCCTCCTTGACGATCCGCCGCATCTCCTCCTCAATCGCCTCGAACTGGTCGGGGGTGATGGGGGGGATGCCGCCGATGTCATAATACCAGCCGTTGTCCAGCGCGGGTCCGATGCCGAAATGGGCGCCGGGGAACAGGTGCTGCACCGCCTGTGCCATCACATGGGCGCCGGTGTGCCAGAATGCGTGCTGCCCGTCCTTATCGGCAAAGGTCAGGATCTCGAGCGCGCAGTCCTCCTCCAGCGGGGTGCGCAGATCCACGACCTCCCCATTCAGCCGGGCACAGGTGGCCGCCTTGTACAGCCCCATGCCGAGGCTCTTTGCGACCTGTGCGGCGCTGGTGCCGGCCTCAAATTCCTTGACCAGACCGTCCTTCAACGTGACCTTGATCATCTTGATTTTCCTCCTTTAAAAAGCGTCCTTGCCCCGGATGGTTCGCCGCGCAGACGCTCAGCGCAGCGGGAGGGGGCCTTCGCGGGGCAAACAAAAAGGACCCATCCCGGTTCGGGATGAGTCCTGTGACCCACGGTTCCACCCGCATTGCGGCGCAGCGCGCCGCCGCTCGTTTTGGGGATAACGGCCCTTGCCCGGCGGGGGTTCACCCCCGCGCTCTGCGGCGGTAGAGGGCGCGGCGTCGCCGTGCGGGATTCCACCCTGCGTGCAAAGCCACGCGCCCCGCTCTCTGTCCGGTCGCCGCGTCGACCATGTCCGCGTCGACGCTTTCGTAACTTTGATTTTACACCCGCCCGCTTTGATTTGTCAACACCCGGCCCATCATTTGGCATCTGCCGGAGATGTAAATTTCTTGACAATGCACGGGTCAGGTTTTAAAATAGGTATAAAGTGTATTTTTGCGCGTTTTTTGCATTGCTGAATACATTGCCAAACAGAGAACGGAACTGCAAATTTTTTTAAGGAGGACCCCTATGGTATCATACGGCATAGCCGTTGTGATTGCCGTTGTTGTGGGTGTGGTAGCTGCGGCTATCGCTTTTTTTTGTGGAATTTCTTACCGGCGCAAGGTGGCGGAGCAGAAGCTCGGCTCCGCTGAAGAAGAAGCAAAGCGAATCATCAACGACGCGATCAAGACGGCGGAACAAAAGCGGCGGGAGGCCGCAATCGAGGCAAAGGACGAGGTGTTTAAGCTGAAGGCCGAGGCGGAAAAGGAGATCCGCGAGCGGCGCAGCGAGGTGTCCCGTCAGGAGCGGCGGCTGGATCAGAAGGAGGAAAACCTTGACCGCAAGACCGCTGCTCTCGAACAGAAAGAAGAAGAGCAGAAGAAGCGGGCAGAACTGGT
>CALXBJ010000006.1 GCA_944386515.1 uncultured Pygmaiobacter sp. | reverse complement strand
TCCCGCTTTTGCGCAACCTCGACATCTACGTCGGCGCAAAGGTCAAGGAGAAGAATTCCTCCGCCGAGTCGTTCGGCATCCTGCCCATCAGCAGCCAGTTTGAGCGGCTGATCTGCGTGAAGATGGGGGAGGTGACCCATTTCGCGCTGGTGGAGGAACTGGTGCGCCATTTCGCGCATCTCGCGTTCGGCCGCTACACCGTGACCGAGAGCTGCGTGTTCCGCATCACCCGGAATGCCGACATCAACCTGCAGGAGGCGATGCAGGATCAGGACCTCGATTACCGCGAGGTGATGAGCGAGCTGCTGAAAAAGCGGCGCAAGCTGGCCGCGGTCCGGCTGCAGATCACCCCGAAGGCGTCCGACGGGATTGTGGATTTCCTGTGCCACAAGCTGGTGCTCGACCGTCGGCAGTGCTTCTACCAGTCCACGCCGCTGGCGATGAACTTTACCCGCCAGCTGACCGGCCGCCTGTCCAAGGAGGGGCTGAGCCAGCTGTTCTATCCCCCGGTGCGCCCGATGCTGCCGCCGGCTGATTTCAGCCTGACCCGCGCGGTCGCCAAACGGGATGTGCTGATTGCCTACCCGTTCCAGAGCATCCGTCCCTTCATCAATATGCTCAATGAGGCGGCAAACGACCCGAATGTCATCTCGATCAAGATGACCCTCTACCGGATGGCGACCGATTCCAAGATCGTCGAGGCGCTGATCAACGCGGCGGAAAACGGCAAGGAGGTCGTGACCATCGTCGAGCTGCGGGCGCGGTTTGACGAGCAGAACAACATCGACTGGTCCCGCCAGCTGGAGAGCGCGGGCTGCACCGTCATCTACGGCTTTAACGACTACAAGGTCCACTCCAAGCTGACCCTCATCACCCGCAAGGTGAACGGGCAATATCAGTATATCTCCCAGATCGGCACCGGCAACTACAACGAAAAGACCGCCGAGCTCTACACCGACCTGTGCTTTGTCAGCGCGGATCAGGCACTGGGCGAGGAGGTTGCGGAGGTCTTCAATGACCTCGCGGTGGAGAAGACCACCACCCAGACCAAGCGGCTGCTCGTCGCGCCGCTGCGGTTCAAATCGGTGCTGCTGGAGGAGATCCAGCGGGAGATCGACGCAAAGCGGGAGGGCAAGCCCGCCGCCATCGCGCTGAAATGCAACTCGGTCAGCGACCGCGACATCATCCTCAAGCTCTCGGAGGCCAGCAGTGTCGGTGTGCCGGTCAAGATGGTCATCCGCGGCATCTGCTGCTTTAAGGCCGGGGTGCCGGGCCTCACCGAGAACATCGAGGTCCGCAGCATCGTGGGACGGTATCTCGAGCACAGCCGCATCTACATCTTCGGCACCGGTGAGGAGCAGCGGGTGTATATCGCGTCGGGCGATTTCCTGACCCGCAACACCGAGCGCCGGGTCGAGATCGGCGTAAAGATCGAGGACCCCGCAATCAAGAACACCCTGATTGCGATGATGCGCTACCAGCTGACCGACAACCAGAATGCCCGCAGGATGCTGCCTGACGGGACCTATGCCAAGGTGAAGCGGGAGCAGGACGAGGCTGCGATTGACAGCCAGATGGAGATGTACAACTACTTCGCCAACAGCTGGGCCGACTACTATGCCTCTTATAATGTCGAGCGCCGCCCCGCGGGCGCCGTCACGGAAAAAGCCAAAAGGGTCCCGCAGCGGACGGGGCTGCTGCGCCGGCTGCGTGACCGGCTGGCCCGCCGCTGAGATGGAGGACCCGCAAAAAACAGATAGAAACGCCGCCCATGGGACCGCTCTCCCGTGGGCGGTTTTCCTTTCGGGGCCGGGCGCGCCCTCGCGCAAAGGCCGACGGGGAGCGGAATTGCACCCGTTACAGTTGCAGCCGGGGCGCAGATTGATTATAATAGATTCGACTGAGGTCTTTGTGTTTGAATTACATACGGGGGGAGAAGTGGAGCTTTTGAACCTGATATTGGAAAAGAGGGACCTGAACCAGACGACGACCCTGCTGCGTCTGCAGGCGCCCGAAATCGCCGCCAAGGCGCTGCCCGGGCAGTTTGTAATCGTCCGCACCGGCGAGATGGGGGAGCGGATTCCGCTGACCATCGAGGACTATGACCGGCAGGCGGGCACCATCCAGATTGTCTTTCAGAAGGTCGGGGCCAGCACCATGCTGCTCGGCCAACTGAAGGAGGGGGACTTTGTCACCGACGTGGCGGGCCCGCTCGGGGTCGCCACCCATCTGGACGGCTATCGGAAGGTCGCGGTGGTCGGCGGCGGCGTCGGCTGCGCGATTGCCTATCCGCAGGCAAAATACCTGCATGAGAACGGCACCCCGGTCGACCTGATCGCGGGGTTCCGCAGCAAGGACATTATCATCCTCGAGGAGGAGATGCGGGCGGCAAGCGACCGGCTGTTCCTCGCCACCGACGATGGCAGCAACGGCTGCAAGGGCTTTGTGACCGACCTGCTGCGCGAGCAGATTGAGGCGGGCGCCGGCTATGACCGGGTCATCGCGATTGGGCCGGTGCCGATGATGCGGGCGGTCAGCAACCTAACCCGGGAGTACGGCATCTCGACCACCGTCAGCCTGAACCCGATCATGATCGACGGGACGGGGATGTGCGGCGGCTGCCGTGTGACGGTGGGCGGCAAGGTGAAATTCGCCTGTGTCGACGGGCCGGATTTCGACGGGCACGAGGTCGATTTTGACGAACTGATGAAACGCAACGGCAGCTACCGCGCGCAGGAAGCGGAGAAGAAGGACCACGTCTGCCGTCTTTTGGGGGTGAAGTGATATGGTGGATCTGTCTATTGAGCGGCACGAAATGCCGGTACAGCCGCCCGAGCAGCGGCGTCACAATTTCGATGAGGTCGCGCTGGGATACACCCTCGAGCAGGCGCAGGCGGAGGCACAGCGCTGCCTGAACTGCAAGAACAAGCCCTGTGTTTCGGGCTGCCCGGTCAATGTCAACATCCCGGACTTTATCGCAAAGCTGCGGGACGGGGATCTGCAGGGGGCGTTTGACTCGATCTCGCAGCAGTCCTCGCTGCCGGCGGTCTGCGGCCGTGTCTGCCCGCAGGAGAGCCAGTGTGAGAAGAACTGTGTGCGGGGGATTAAGAGCCAGCCGGTGGCAATCGGCCGGTTGGAGCGGTTTGTCGCCGACTGGCACAACGCGCAGCCGGAGCAGCCGGTGCAGCGGCCCGCCGCAAGCGGGCACCGGGTCGCGGTGATCGGCGCAGGCCCTGCCGGGCTCACCTGCGCGGGCGATCTTGCCCGCCGCGGCCACGCGGTCACCGTCTTTGAGTCGCTGCATCTGGCGGGCGGGGTGCTCTCCTACGGCATCCCGGAGTTCCGTCTGCCCAAAAAGATCGTCGAGAAGGAGATCTCCGGCCTGAAGGCGCTGGGGGTTGAGATCCGCACCAACGAGGTGATCGGCAAGATCCACTCGATCGACGAGCTGTTCGCCGACGGGTACGAGGCGGTCTTTGTCTCCACCGGCGCGGGGCTGCCCAACTTCATGAACATTCCCGGCGAGATGCTGCTGGGGGTCTATTCCGCGAATGAGTACCTGACCAGAATCAACCTGATGAAGGCCTATCTGCCGCAGGCGGATACCCCCACCATCCCCGCTCGTCGGGTCGCGGTGGTCGGCGGCGGCAATGTGGCGATGGACGCCGCCCGCTGCGCGCTGCGGATGGGCGCGGAGGAGGTCTCAATCGTCTACCGCCGCAGCATGGCCGAGATGCCCGCCCGGAAGGAAGAGGTCGAGCACGCCGAGGAGGAGGGGGTCGTCTTCCGCACCCTCATCAACCCGGTCGAGATCCTCAGCAATGAAAACGGGCAGGTGCGGGCACTGCGCTGCATCCGGATGGAGCTGGGTGAGCCGGACGCCAGCGGACGCCGCCGCCCGGTACCGGTTGAGGGGTCGGAGTTTGAGCTGGAGGTCGACGCGGTCATCATGGCAATCGGCACCAGCCCGAACCCGCTGATCAAGAACACCACCCCCGACCTTGAG
>CALXBJ010000005.1 GCA_944386515.1 uncultured Pygmaiobacter sp. | reverse complement strand
GGGAACCATCAAGACATTATACAACCCAGCGGCAGAGCGCTGAAATGCCGAAAAGTATAGTGTTCATGCGGCTTTTCGGCATTTCATACCCTATCGCATGAAAATACTATTTTACTATTTTTTATTTTTCTTTTATTCCCCGCTTTGCGCCGGGATTTTATCCCGGCCCTGTTCGTCCTCTTTCGGCCTTTTTCTTTTTTCCGCTAATGGGTGTGGAGCCACAGCCAAAAGGTCGTATTTGAAGCCGTAAGTCTGGACAGCCTATATCATCCATTTTCGGCACAGGTCCGGGGGTTCTTTTCTGCCTGAGAATCTTGCCCCTTTATTCCGACCCAAAAAAGCGCATGGGCACCGGTAAAGAAGTCTTTTCGCCGGTAAAAAACATCGGAGCACTATAGATGAAGCAGCTTCCAGGTTCGCACCCAAAACCAAATCACAACCCAGCGCAAGCGGTTGTGATTTGGAGAGGAGGAGCAAGGGAGCGGGCGGATGACATCTTTTTTGCCATGGGCATAAAAAGACGTCGGAGCAAAGCGGACTTTGCTCCGACGTGGTGCCGCTAACCGGGGTCGAACCGGTACGGAATCTCTTCCGAGGGATTTTAAGTCCCTTGTGTCTGCCAATTCCACCATAGCGGCTTACAGCGTTTATTATATTACATGATTACCCCAAAAAAGTCAAACGGCACAGGCACCGTTGCCGGCGGCGGCGCATATCGTGTGGGTGACAGGATCCTCTGTCAAATTCAACTTTTTGGGAGGAAACTATGTACCATTCGAATTGTCGTTCGGGCGCTTGCGGATGCATCACCGCCATTGTCGGCATTCTGGCCGCGGCGGCCGGTGGGCTGCTGTATGCGTTCGTCTCGCTGCCGGACCTGCTCTATGCGGTGGTCGCCATGCTGGCGGTTGCGGCCGTCGCCCTGCTGTTCGCCTGGCTGATGGCGGTGTTGTTTTGTTGCTGCGGCCACACCGGCTGCGCCAACTCCTGCATCCGCGCGGTCCCCATCACCGCCGCGGGCACCCTGCTGTTCTCGCTGCTGCTGCTCGCGCGCGGAATCTCCTCCGCCGCCGGCGGCTCGGTGAATGTGCTCAACGCCATCCTCTTCGCGCTCGCATTCGGTTTCTTCGCCGCGATGCTGGTGTCGCTGGTGTGGTGGATTGTCTGCGCCCTCTCCCGCCGCTCCTGCAGCTGCCCGCAGCAGAATAGCTGCGGCTGACCTGCACTCCCCTTTGGCTTTGCACCCCGCAGGAACAAACCCAGCCCGCCCCCGTCCACAGCGGCCCGGCGGGCTGCTTTTTTGCCCATGCGGCGGCGCGTCCGGGTGGTCGGTTCTGCTGTGGTTTGCCGCGTTCTTTCTTTGCTTTTTTGCCCCGCTGTGCTATACTGAGCTGGATAAAATCTTGCAGCCGAGGTGATTCTCTTGCACCAGCACCGCGTATCCCTGTCCGCGCCCCGCCGCTTGGCGGACTATCTCCCCACCGTCTATCCCCTTTTGACCTCCGGCATGGTCTATCGGTTTGCAAAGGAGAAAAAGATTCGGTGCAACGGCGTGCACTGCAAGGGCACACAGCGGGTCGCCGACGGGGACCTGCTCGCCCTCTACCTGCCGGACGAACTGCTCGGCGCCGCAGAGGGGCCGCTCTTTTTGCGGGCGCGGGATCAGTTCTCGGTGGTGTATGAGGACGACCAGCTCCTTGTCGCGGACAAGCCCGCCGGCCTGCCGGTCCTCGCGGAGGGCGACCTGCCCGACACCCTCATCAACCGCGCGCTGCGCTATCTCTTTCAAAAGGGGGAATACCATCCCGACTCCGGCTTTGCCCCCTGCCTCTGCCACCGGCTGGACACCGGCACCAGCGGCCTTGTGATGATCGCCAAGACCGCGCTGTGCCGTGACGCGCTTTTGGAGGCCATCGAGCAGCACCGGCTCAAAAAGACCTACCTCTGTGTCACCTTCGGCTGGCCGAATCCGCCGCAGGGAACGCTGCGGGGCTATCTTTTAAAGGATGCGCGCCGTGGCGTGGTGCGGGTGACCGAGCGCCCCCAGCCCGGCGCGCGGCAGATTGTCACCGGGTACCGCACCCTCGCCAAGAGCGGGCGGCTGGCGCTGCTGGAGGTCGACCTCGTCACCGGCCGCACCCACCAAATCCGCGCGCACCTTGCCAGCATCGGCTGCCCGTTGGTCGGGGATTCCAAATACGGCAATCAGGCGGCCAACCGGGAGCTGCGGGCAAAGTACCAGCTACTCTGCGCCTCGCGGCTGCAGCTGCCGCGGTTTGACGCCGCCGAGCTGCAATCCCTCTCCGGGAAGTGTTTTTCGGCGCCAAAGCCGTGGTTTTACGCGCAGATCCTTGACCACACCCTAAAATAAAGAGGAGATGTCCATGAATCACCCCACTCTGCCCGCCGGCTACCGCAAAATCGGCGGGGTCGACCTGCTGCAGGACCGCAGCGCCGCGCTGGCGGTCAACCTCGGCGCGCTGGGAGCCGCCGTTGTCCTCTTCCTGCTTGGGCTGGTACTGCGTCCATTCAAGCTCTTCTCCGATGAGATTCCCCTACTGCTGCAGCTTCTTCTTTTCCTTTTCGGGCTTGTCTTTTATATGGTCCTGCATGAGCTGACTCACGGCGTGCTGATGCGGCATTATAGCGGTCTGCGCCCCCGGTACGGCTTCAACGGCGTATATGCCTATGCGGGGAGCGACGCCTATTTCGACCGCCGCAGCTACCGCGTCATCGCGCTCGCGCCGGTGGTTTGGCTCGGCCTCCTGTTGCTTTTTCTCTGCTGCGCGGCGCCGCCGTCCTTTTTCTGGCCCTGTTATCTGATCCAGATCACAAACCTGTCCGGCGCGGCGGGCGACCTCTATGTCTGCCTGCTGCTGCGAAAGCTGCCCGACGACCTGCTGGTACAGGACAGCGGCGTCGCGATGCAGTTCTTTTCCGCAAAGCTCTGACTCGTCCCTCTGCCTCGGCGAAGAAGGGGCGGAAGGCGCAGGTCCGCTCATGGTCTTTTGATAGATCACGCACCGGAACAACAACCCTTTGCCCTGCTCGGACAAGGGGTTGTTGTTTATTCTTTTCTGTTTGTTGGAATTCCAACATCTATTTTGAAATCCGTGTAGTACAATAAAAAAGAAAGGG
>CALXBJ010000004.1 GCA_944386515.1 uncultured Pygmaiobacter sp. | reverse complement strand
CTCCCTGTCCCGGATCTCGGCGGCGCGGCCCAAGATCGCAAACTACCACTTCCCCACCCTGTCGCCGGTGCTCGGGGTGGTGCGGGTCGGGGAGGCGGCCAGCTTTGTCGCGGCGGACATCCCCGGCCTGATCGAGGGCGCGGCCGACGGGGTCGGCCTCGGGCATGACTTCCTGCGCCATGTCGAGCGCTGCCGCCTGCTGCTGCACGTGGTGGACGTCTCGGGCTGCGAGGGGCGCGACCCGCAGGATGATTTTGCCAAGATCAACCGGGAGCTGGCGCAGTTTTCGCCCCAGCTGGCCCAGCGGCCCCAGATCGTGCTGGGCAACAAGTGCGACATCGCGAGCGAGGAGCAGGTGGCGGCGTTCGAGGCGTTTGTCAAGGCGCAGGGGCTGGAGTTTTTGCCCATCAGCGCGGCCACCGGCAAGGGCCTGGACAAGCTGCCCGGCCTTGTCTACGAGCGGCTGCGGGAGCTGCCGCCGGTCGCGGTCTTCACCCCCGACTATGTCAAGCCGGCCCCCCGCGGCGCGCGGGAGTTCACCGCACGGGTCGAGGAGGACGGCAGCTTTTACGTCGACGCGCCCTGGCTTGAGCGGATCCTCGAGGGCAGCGATGTCGAGGACTACGAGAGCCTGCAGTACTTCCAGACCCAGCTGGCCGATTTCGGGGTGCTGGACAAGCTGGTCGAGCTGGGGGTCAAGGAGGGCGACACCGTCCGGATCAGCGAGTATGAATTTGACTATCTGTTCTGAGCGCAGCCGCCCGGGACGACAGGGGAGGGAAGAGCAGATTGCTGTTTGAATCCGAAAACCAGATCGACATCCGGGAGCACAGCCCGCTGGCGCTCGCCTTTGTCGGGGATGGGGTCTATGAGCTGCTGGTGCGCGCGCGGGAGGTCGAGCGCACCCGGCTGCAGCCCGGCCGGCTGCATGGCGGCGCGGTCAAGTTCGTCAGCGCAAAGGGCCAGTTCGAGGCGCTGCGGTTCCTCGAGCCGATGCTGACCGAGGAGGAGCGGGACCTCGTCCGCCGGGGGCAGAACGCCAGCAAGGCCAGCGTCTCCAAGCACGCCACCCCCGAGGAGTACCGCGCCTCCACCGGCTTTGAGTGCCTGCTGGGCTACCTCTACCTGACCGGCCGCAACGACCGCATCCGGGAGCTGTTTGAGGCGGTCTGGCAGCAGTTCGCCCCGCTCTGGCTGGGCTGAGCCGCAGCCGCCCGGGGCAGGGCGGGATGCGGGCTTGGCCCGACGGGGAAGGCACGGCAAAGAGCACGGCGGAGAGATGCGCCCTTTGCCGCGCGGCAAGCCGCCCCAAAAAATGCGGGACCGGATGAAGCAAAAACGCGGCAAGATGCGTTCCTAAGCAGGGGAAGGGCGGCTTCAGCCGGGCAGAAAAGGCTTTGAAGGCGCGGCACAACCCGCTTTTTCAGGGCGAAAGGCCGCCGGCGGCGCAAGATTTACCCCCCGGCACAAAAAAGCCGCCGGCCCGCGGGTGCGGGATCGGCGGAAAGAATGGGATGCTGCCGCGGCGGGCAAAACTCACGCCGCGGCGGCGGCGTCAGCGGCAGTTCTTCGCGTTTTTGCTGCTGCGGGCGTTCTGGGTCTTGCTCTCGGTGCTGTTCGCCGCGCGGCTGGTGCTGCCGGCGCGGTTCTGAGTCTTGGTCTGCGCCTTGTTCTGGGTCTTGTTCTCCATCTTTGAAACGGCCTCCTTTCCCTGAGAGGTGATCCGCCTGACCTTGGGGCCGGGCGTGGAGAGCCCGGCCGTCCGGCCGCTCGCGGGGGGCGGGTGCCGTTCTCTCTGTCCATAGTATCTTCACCGCCCTGCGGTTTATGCAGCAGGCGGGATCTGGAAAAAAGGAGGTTTCCGGTTGCAGCCCAGCGCTTTTTTCATCGACCGGTGCAATCGCCTGCTGGAGGGGGGCTTTGACGCCTTTTTCCCGCAGGATGCGCCGCTCTTCCGGGGACTGACGGTCAACCCGCTGCGGGTGACGCCCGAGCGGTTTGCCCCGCTTTGCCCCTTTGCCGCCGCGCCGTCGCCCTTTGCGCCCGGCGGCTTTTACCTGACCGACCCGGGCGAGCGGCCGGGGCTGCACCCCTACCATCACGCCGGCGTCTACTATCTGCAGGAGCCTTCGGCCAGCGCGCCCGCCGGGCTGCTGGGGGTACAGCCGGGCGAGCGGGTGCTGGACCTGTGCGCCGCGCCGGGGGGCAAATCCGCCCAGCTGGCGGGGGCGCTGGCCGGCAGCGGGCTGCTGCTCTCCAACGAGTTCACCGCCGCCCGCTGCGCCGCGCTGCTGAGCAACCTCGAGCGGCTGGGGGTGCGCGGCGCGGTGGTCACAAACGAGACCGCCGCGCGGCTGGGGCAGGCTTTTGCCGGCTATTTTGACCGGATCCTCGTCGACGCGCCCTGCAGCGGGGGGGGGATGTTCCGCAAGGAGGAGGCCGCCGTCACCCAGCACAGCCAAAAGCTGGTCGAGCACTGCGCGGCGCTGCAGCGGCAGCTGCTGGACGAGATCGCCCCGGCGCTGCGGCCGGGCGGGGTGCTGGTCTACTCCACCTGCACCTTCTCCCCCGAGGAGGACGAGGGCACCGTCGCCGCCTTTCTGCGCGCGCACCCCGAGTTCACCCTCGAGGACGCGGGCGGCGCGTTCGGCTGCGGCGGGCATCCCTCCTGCTGCGTCGAGGGGCCGCTGGAGACCGAAAAGCTGCGCCGCATCTACCCCATCCACGGCGGGGAGGGGCAGTTCATGGCCCGGCTGCGCAAGGCGGGGGACGCGCCCTCGGCGGCGCCGGGGCGCGGCGCGCTCCTGCCCGCAAAGCTGCCGGCAGAGGCGCGCGGCTTTTTGGAGGAGCAGTTCCCGCGCCTTGCCGGCGCGCCCTTCGCGCTGCGGGGGGACAAGCTGATCCTGCTGCCGAACGCGCCGGTGCATCTGCCGGCAAAGCTGCGGGCGCTGCGGGTCGGGGTCGAGGCGGGCGCACTGCTGCGCGGGCGGGGCAAAGCCCGGTTTGAGCCGGCCCACAGCCTCTATATGGCCTGCCCGGAGGCCGCCGCGCAGCGGCTGGAGCTTGCACAGGAGGACGCATGGCGCTGGCTGCGGGGCGAGGAGCTGCCCGCGCCGGGCGCGCCGTCCGGCTGGACGGCGGTGACCTTTTCGGGCTTTCCGCTCGGGATGGGCAAGGTCAGCGGCGGCAGGCTGAAGAACCATTATCCCAAAGGGCTGCGGAATTTGAAATAATCCGCTATTTGTGTTACACTAATAAAGTTAGGTCGCTTTTGGCGCGGGGGAAAAGCTTCCCGCCGGCGATCTGCACGCAGAAGGAGATCCGGGCGGCTGTTTTCCGCAAAAGGGGAGGGCGGCCGCTCTCAAAACCATCCGCCGCAGGCGGGATTGATACGGAAGGAAGAGTTGTATGTCAGGTCATTCGAAGTGGAACAATATCAAGCGCAAGAAGGAGAAGACCGACGGCGCAAAGGCCGCCATCTTCACCAAGATGGCCCGTGAGATCGCGGTCGCCGTCAAGGAGGGCGGCGGCGCAGACCCCGCCAACAACGGCAAGCTGCGGGACGTCATCGCGAAGGCGAAGGCCAACAACGTGCCCAACGACAACATCAACCGCGCGATCAAAAAGGCCAGCGACGACGATAAGACCAACTATGAGAGCATCATGTACGAGGGGTATGGCCCCTCCGGCGTCGCGGTGATGGTCGAGACCCTGACCGACAACCGCAACCGCACCGCCTCCAACCTGCGCCACGCGTTTGACAAGTACGGCGCGAGCCTGGGCACCACCGGCTGCGTCTCCTTCCTGTTCACCAAGAAGGGGATCCTGCTGCTCGAGGCCGAGGGCCTGGACGAGGACAAGGTGATGGAGGACTGCTTCGAGGTCGGCGCCGAGGATTTTGACGTCGGCGAGGAGTTCATGCAGATCACCACCGACCCCAACGGGCTGCACGACGTCCGCGAGGCGCTGGAGGGCAAGGGTTACAGCTTTGTCTCGGCGGAGGTGCAGTACCTGCCCTCCACCACCGTCACCCTGTCGGACGCCGACGACCTCAAGCGGATGGGCCAGCTGCTGGACCTGCTGGAGGAGGACGAGGATGTGCAGAACTTCTGGCACAATCTCGAAAACGAGGAGGATCTCGACCGCTGAGCGGCGAGCTTCCTCAAGAACAAACCCTGATCGAGGAAAGGGCTGAGACAACTCATGAGCTACGAAAAGTTTTGTACCGGATGCGGGCAGACCTTCCCCGCGGCGGAGGACAGCTGTCCCCGCTGCGGCAAGGCCTGCCCCAACGAAAACCCCGGCGGCACCCTGCCCGCCGGCCTGTATCTGGCCGAGCGGTATCTGATCGGGCGGGTCGTCGAGGTCGACGGCGAGGGTATCCTGTATGAGGCGATCGACCGGGAGAGCGGTCTGCCGGTGGTCATCAAGGAATATCTGCCGGTCACCCTCTGCTCCAAGCGGGACGAGGAGGGCGCGGTGGTGGTCAAGGCGGGCAGCGAGGTGCCCTACAAGACCACGCTGGTGGACTTTGTCGACCTGTACAAGAACCTGATGCAGCTGAACAAAAAGCGCGGGCTCTGCCGCGTCGAGGCGCTGTTCAAGGCAAATAACACCGTCTATGCGGTGATGCAGTACCAAAAGAGCGTCACCCTGACCGACTGGCTCAACCGCCAGACCGAGCTGCTGCCCTTTGAGCGGTGCTACGCGCTGCTTGAGCCGGTCTTTGAGGGGCTGAGCGCGATGCACGCCGCCGGGCTGATCCACCGCGGCGTCTGCCCCGAGAACATCCGGATTACCCCGGACGGTGGGGCCTTCCTCGCCGGGTACGGCACGCTGGCGCTGCGCTCCCTCAATTCGGAGCTGAAGCCCTGCCTGTATGAGGGTTACTCCGCGCCAGAGCAGTACTCCACCACCGAGTTCCAAGGGCCGTATACCGACGTCTATTCGCTGGCGGCGGTCTTTTACAAGATGCTGGCCGGCACCGCGCCGGTGGCCGGCGCGGGCAGGGGGGACGGCTGCCCCACCCTGCGCCAGATCGGCGCGCAGGTCACCTCGGCGGTCTCCAAGGCGGTGGACCACGCGATGTGGGGCGGCGTCGAGCAGCGCACCCAGACCGTCGCCCTCTTCGCCGAGGAGCTGACCGGTGGCGCGCGCACCCGGGCGGCTGCCGCCGGGATGGACGCGACGCGGGTGGTCGGGTCGGTGCCTGCCTCCGCGGCAAAGCGCAAGAAGGGCGGGCTGTCGGATCTCGCCGACAACAAGCCGCTGCTGATCGGCGGCTGCGTCCTGCTCTGCCTTGTGATTGTGGCGCTGATCTGGTTTGGCATCCGCGGGCAGGTGCCGGTGGCGAACAGCTCCTCCGACCTGTCCTCCTCGCTGACCGACTCGAGCAGCTCCGGCTCCAGCCTCTCCTCCTCGGTGCAGCCGACCCCGACCCCCAAGGCCGAGACGGTGCCGAACTTCAAGGGCGAGCTGTACAGCGACCTGCAGGCGAACAGCGAATACCAGGAGAAGTATATCTTCAATGTGACCGAGAGCTACTCCAACAACGTCGATGCGGGCAAGGTCATCAGCCAAAGCCCGCTGGAGGGCGAGCCGCTGCCCTCCGACCACAAGATCGACCTCGTGGTCAGCAAGGGCCCGCAGTATGTCACCATCCCCAACTACCTCAACTACACCAGCGGGGATGTGCTGTCGGTGCTGACCGCGGCGGGGATCAAGCGGGAGAACATCAAGTTTGTCGAGGTGGTCAATGACGGCACGCAGGTCCCCGGCCAGTCGGTGGACGGCGACCGCAAGCCCGGCTCGACGATGAACCCCGAGACCGATGCCATCACCGTCTATATGGCGGGCGCGCTGCCCACCCCGACCCCGACACCCACCCCGACACCCACCCCGGTGCCGACGACCGAGGTGCCGCT
Organism: uncultured Pygmaiobacter sp.; assembly: GCA_944386515.1. Taxonomy (GTDB): domain Bacteria; phylum Bacillota; class Clostridia; order Oscillospirales; family Ruminococcaceae; genus Pygmaiobacter. Next base: position 522 of record CALXBJ010000004.1, on the reverse strand, counting down.
CGAGGAGGAAAAGGACGACTGAGCGCTGCCGTACAGCGATGAAAGAAGAGGGCCTGCCCTGTGGGGCGGGCCCTCTTTTCTGCGTATTTTGCAGCTTCAGCGAGGAGACGGTCTGAGCGGCGCGCGGCGCAAAAAAACACCCCCGATGCCTTCGCACCGGGGGTGTTCCTTTTAGAGAATTAGTCGCTCACATAGGGGAGCAGGGCCAGATGACGCGCCCGCTTGATCGCGACGGTCAGCTGACGCTGATGCTCAGCGCAGGTGCCGGTGACGCGGCGGGGGATGATCTTAGCACGCTCGGAAATGTATTTGCGCAGCTTGTTGACGTCCTTGTAGTCGATCTGGTCGACGCGGTCGACGCAGAAGCTGCAAACCTTCTTGCGGCCCCTTCTCTGGGGACGACCGCTTCTCTCGGGCCTATCAGTTCTCTCCAGAGTTCTTACCTCCTTATAAAGTGCGGATCAAAACGGCAGATCCTCGTTGTCGTCCTCCACGGCAAAATCGTCGGCCGACCCCTGCGAG
>CALXBJ010000003.1 GCA_944386515.1 uncultured Pygmaiobacter sp. | reverse complement strand
TAAATCCAGCGCGTCTGCCAATTCCGCCATACCCGCATATCTTGTTTCCCTGCGCGCGGCACAGCGCGCCGCGATTAACTTTCAGTTTAGCAGGTTCACCCAAAGAAGTCAACGCGCCCCGCCGCCTGCAGAGCCTTGACGGCGCTTTTGCAGCGGTTTACAATGAGAAAAACTGCCCCGGCCCGCATGGGCGCGGGCGGGAAGGAGAGACGGGATGACAAGAGAAGAAATCCTCGCGCGGGTCGACCACACCCTGCTCAAGCCGGAGGCGCGCTGGGAGGATATCCGCAAGATCTGCGATGAGGCCGTGGAAAATCACACCGCCTCGATCTGCATCAACCCCTGCTATGTCCGGCGGGCGGCGGAGTATCTGGACGGGCGTGTGCCGGTGTGCACCGTGATCGGGTTCCCCCTTGGCGCAACCAGCACACAGGCCAAGATCGAGGAGACAAAGCAGGCGCTGCTGGACGGCGCGCAGGAGTTTGACATGGTCATCAACATCGGCGCGCTCAAGGCGGGGGAGCTTGACGATGTCGAGCAGGAGATCCGCGCGCTCAAGCAGACGGTGGGGGACAAGATCCTCAAGGTGATTGTCGAGACCTGCCTGCTCACCCAGCAGGAAAAGGAGACCATGTGTGAGATCGTCCCCCGCGCCGGCGCGGACTTCATCAAGACCAGCACCGGGTTTTCCACCGGCGGGGCGACCTTTGAGGACATCGCCCTCTTTGCCCGCTGCGTGAAGGGGCGCTGCCGCATCAAGGCGGCCGGCGGCATCCGCACGGCAGAGGATATGGAGGAGTTTATCCGGCTGGGGGCCGACCGGCTGGGCACCAGCAGCGCGATCAAGATCCTCGGCGAAAAGTAAAAGAGAGCATCGCTTTGAGCGGGCCGGACGGGGCAATGCCTCCTCCGGCCCGCTCCTTGCATGGCGGGCCGGTTTCTCCTCGGGGCCCGGCATCTTTTTTCTCAAACCGCCATATTTATAAGGTTGAGGACAGACCGCACACAGCGCCGCAAAGACGCAGTGCCGCGGCGGAAAACGGAGAAAAGGGGTGCTGTGGGTGCTTGGCGCGTTGCTGATGACGACGGCGGCGGGGCTGTCCACCGGGATTGGCGGGCTGGCGGTGCTGCTGTGCAGAAGGCCAACCGAAAAAATGTTGGCCTTTTCACTGGGGTTTGCGGGGGGCGTGATGATTACGGTCTCCCTCTCGGATATGCTGCCCCATGCGGTGGAGGGATACCTCGCGGTGATGGATCGCCCGCGGGCCGCCGCCGCGGCGCTGAGCCTTTTTTTACTGGGGATGCTGATCGCCGCGCTGCTGCGCCGCTGCCTGCCCGAGCCGCGCCCCGAGCGGCTTGCCCGTCCGCAGGGCGAGCGGGACGCAAAACGGCTGATGCAGGCGGCAAAAAGCGCTGCGGTCACCACCGCGGTGATGCTGCTGCACAACCTGCCCGAGGGGATCCTGACCCTCTTCACCGGGTACGCCAGCCCCGCATTCGGGCTGGGGATCTCGCTCGCCGTCGCGCTGCACAATATCCCCGAGGGGGTCGCCGTCTCGGTGCCCATCTATTACGCGACCGGTTCGCGGCTGCGCGGCGCCGCGACAGCGCTGCTCTCCGGCCTCGCGGAGCCTGCCGGTGCGCTGGCGGCCTTCTTTTTCCTCCGGCGGTGGATCAGCCCGCTCTTCCTCAATGGATTGGTGGCGACGATTGCGGGCATCATGAGCTGTGTGGCGGCCTGTGAGCTGCTGCCGGGCAGCTTTTCCTACGATGCCGACCGCGCGGCGGGGCTGGGGTTTGCGGCGGGGCTGCTGCTGATGAGCCTCGGGGTCTGCCTGCTGTGAGTTCAGGTTGTTTCAAGACATCGAATGTGGTAAAATAACAAAGATAGAACCCTCGCCGCAGTGCCTGCGGCGGCGGGGCAAGGGGCGGGCGCCTTGGGGCTGCCGCCTGCTTTTTGAGGAATGGGGGGGGACAAGCCGGTGAAGCGGATTGCAATATTGGCGGCAGCGCTGCTGATGGCAATGCTGACGGCCTGTTCCTCGCCGCTGGGGGGCAATGTGGAGGAGATGCTCGAGGCGCCCAAGCTCAGCCAGGACCAGACGCTGGTCGTGGAGGAGCTCAACCGCTATATCGGCGGCAGCGCCAAGCTGCAGTACCCCCGTCAGGGCGAGTTCTTGTCTCCCTTTGTCTTCCGGGACCTCAACGGGGACGGGGTGCAGGAGGCGGTGGTCTTTTACAGTCGGGACGCCGCCGGCGCCACGAGCCAGTATGTGGAAATCGCACTGCTGGCAAAGACGGAGGACAAGTGGTCGGTGCTCTGGAACGAGGAGGGGCTCGGCACCGAGGTGGACTCGGTGCGGTTCGGCTCGATGTACGGCACCGACGTCTCGACCCTGATTGTCGGTTACGCAAACGCCAACCTCAGCGATAAATACCTCGCGGTTTACCGGTATGAGGAGGAGAGCGGCTGCCTGCAGCGGACCGACCAGCGCGGGTACTATGAATATGCGCTGGCGGACTTTACCGGCAGCGGCGCGGACGACCTTGTGGTGCTCTCCTCCGCGACCGAGGAGGAGCCGATGCGGGTCACGCTGCTCGCGGTGAAGGACCAGACGCTGCAGAAGGTGACCTCGGTGCGGCTGGACAGCCTGCTGCAGAGCTGCGCCCAGATCCGCACAAGCCTGTTTGGGGAGGAATACAGTCTGGTCATCGACGGGCTGACCTCCGGCGGGACCCTCGCCAGCGAGCAGCTGTATTTTGACCGGGAGAGCGGCCGGCTTGTCAGCTACAGCGACCGGCTTGGGGTCGATCTGCCGACCCTGACCACCCGGGTCGGGACGATGCTGTCCAGCCGGGATGTGGATGAGGACGGCTCGGTTGAGATCCCGGTGGTGCTGGGCAACGTGTCGGCCTTTTCGACCGAGCAGCGGATGCAGTGGGTGAGCTTTTACGATTTCGCCTCGATTGAGACCTATCAGAACAACTTTGAAAAGGAGACCGTCCAGCCCGGCAGCCAGATCCCGTCGGTGCTGCCGCTGCCGACCGAGCAGCCGCAGAGCACCCCGCCGGTGCAGAGCGGCCCGGTGAGCAGCATCCCGCCGGAGGGGCAGGCAGTGCCGGAAGAGGTGCAGCCCGAGCAGCAGGAAGGACAGCTGGAGCCGACCAACGAGCGGGCTTTCGGGCTTGCGGATTTGAGCTACGGCTACTATGTGCGGCTGCCGCTGAGCTGGAAAAACCGGGTCACGGTGGAGCGGCTTGGCTCCCGCAGCTGGTGTTTGGTCGACACCGCCAGCGGCGAGACCCTCTTGGCGGTGCAGATCCTCGGCTCGGACGAGCGGCTGACCGGTAACGGGCCGAAATATGGCCGGACGGAGGATTACACGCAGGTCGCGGCGGTGGGCCGATACCGCATCTTTGTGCGGGTGCGGCCGGACACCGGGATCGATGAGGCCGAGATCCTCGGCGGCGTACTGGTTTTGAGCTGATTTTCCCCGGCGCAGCGCAGATGCCCGCGCCGGGCCAAAGATCCGAAAGGAGCTGGCGATATGAGGAAAATTTTGGTTGTGGAAGACGAGGACGCGATCCGGGAGATGATTGCCCTCAACCTGAGAATGGCCGGATACGACGTCGCGGAGGCAGCCAGCGCAGAGCGAGCGCTGGAGATGATGGGCGCCGGCGGCTTTGATCTGGCGCTGCTGGACGTCATGCTGCCCGGTATGAACGGCTTTTCGCTGTGTGAGACCATCCGCCGGGACTCACAGGAGATCGGGATCATCATCCTCTCCGCCAAGACGCAGGAGAAGGACAAGATCAACGGGCTTTCCATCGGTGCGGACGACTATATCACAAAGCCCTTCAGCGTCTCGGAGCTGCTGGCAAGGGTGGAGGCGCTCTGCCGCAGGGTCACCCGGCAGGCGCCGGAGCCGCAGGGGGACAGCCGGCTGGTGTCCGGCCAGTTCATCTTGGATCAGAAGAGCCGGGTGCTCTATAAAAACGGCCAGCCGATCGACCTCACACAGGTGGAGTTCCAGATCATGGAGCTGTTCTTCCAAAACCCCGGCGTGGCGCTGGTGCGGGACAAGATCCTCGAGGGCGTCTGGGGCAAGAATTACTACGGCGATGTCAAGATCGTCGACGTCAACATCCGCCGCCTGCGGATGAAGGTGGAGGATGAGCCCAGCAACCCGGTGCACATCGCCACTGTCTGGGGCTACGGCTACCGCTGGAAGCCCTGATTTTTGAGGGATTATAAGCGCAGAACAGGAGAGGGGAGGGGTGTCGCTTGGAGCGAAAAAAGCGCGGCGGTTCGATCACCTGGCGCTGGGTCCGCGGCAGCCTTCTGCCGACCATCCTCGTGCTGCTGATTGCCGAGAGCATCTTTGGGTTTTATATCGCCAGCTACTATTATTCCGGGGTGCGCACCGCGATCCTCACCCGGGTAAACACCCTGAACGGACAGCTCTCGGTGCTGTCGGGGGAGGACAGCTCCCGCCGCAACGCCTCGCTGCGGCAGATGGCGGAGGATTTTTCCGAGAAGGATAAGTTTGAGTTTATGCTCATCAACACCGCTGGGCGGGTGGTTTCCACCTCCAGCGGTTTTGTGCCGGACTACCTCGGTGAGATGGATGATTTTGAGCAGGCAAAGCGCAGCGCGGACGGCCTTGGCGAGTTCATCGGCACCGATGCGGCGGGGGAGCGGATCATGGCGATCACCTGCCTGATCGAGGAGCCTGCCGGCGGCATTATGGCGGTGCGGTTTGTCACCAGCCTGACCCGGGTCGACCAGCAGATCGCGCTGCTGATCCTGATCTCGGGGATCGTGATGCTGGCCATCCTCTTTTTCTCGGTCTTTTCCGGCTTTTATTTTATCCGCTCGATCGTGCTGCCGGTCAACAAGGTGGATCAGGTTGCCCGCAGGATCGCCGGCGGGGACTTTGACGCGCGGATCGACAACGTGTATAATGGCGAACTGGGACGGCTCTGCGACACCATCAACCACATGGCGGGGGAGCTGGCCAAGACCGACCAGCTGAAAAACGACTTCATCTCCTCGGTCTCCCATGAGCTGCGCACCCCGCTGACCTCGATCAAGGGGTGGGCGGAGACCCTCCAGCGGGCGGAAGAGGTGCCGCAGGAGACTCGCAAAAAGGGCCTTGGCATCATCACGGGGGAGACCGACCGGCTGTACACGATGGTGGAGGAGCTGCTGGACTTTTCCCGGATGCAAAACGGCGGGCTGTCCCTGAGCCTCGAGCTGCTGGACCTTGGGGCGGAGCTTGGCGATGTGCTGCTGATGATGGGACAGCGCGCGCAGGGCGAGGGGGTCCGCTTTGACTTTACCGAGCCGGAGACCCCCTGCCCGGTCTTTGCGGACAAAAACCGGATCCGGCAGGTCTTTGTCAACCTGCTGGACAATGCGCTCAAGTACTCGTCGGCCGGCGGCACCATCCGGGTGGCGCTGTGCTGTGCGCAGGAGCTTGCACTCGTCAGTATCTGGGACGAGGGGCCCGGCATCGACCGGGAGGATCTGCAGCACATCAAGACGAAATTCTACAAGGGCAAGGGCGCGGTGCGGGGCAGCGGCATCGGCCTTGCGGTGGTGGACGAGATTGTCGCCGCCCACGGCGGCACCTTTGACATCGAGAGTGAGCCGGGCAGGGGGACGGTGGTGCGCGTCGGGCTGCCGATGCGCCGCCCCGAGCCAAAAAAATCTGAAAGCACAGGAGAGGGAGGGCCGCTCGGCCCCGAGGAATAGCAGATGAGCAGAGAGCAGAGCAAGGAAAAGTTCAAGACCTCGATCGGCGGACAGGCGCTGATCGAGGGGATCATGATGCTGGGGCCCAGCCAGCTTGCCATCGCGGTGCGGGACCCCGCGGGAGAGATCCGGATTGAGACCCAGCCGGTGCGCAAAAACCCCGTTGCGCGGGTGCCGATCCTGCGCGGGGTGGTCAGCTTTATCAATTCGCTGCTGGTGGGCTACCGGGCGCTAATGCGCTCGGCGGAGATCAGCATGACCGAGGAGGAGCTTGAGGCGCAGGAGAGCAAATTTGACCGCTGGCTGCAGGCGCATCTGGGCGAAAAGGGCATGAATGCGCTGATGGTGGCAAGCGCCTTTTTGGGCGGTCTGATGGCCATCGTGCTGTTCATGATCCTGCCCACCTTCCTGACCGGGCTGATCGACCGCGCCGTTCCGCTGGGCGCGCTGCGCGCGGTGGTCGAGGGGGTGCTCAAGCTGGGGCTGTTCATCCTGTACCTCTATCTGGTCTCCCGGATGAAGGAGGTCCACCGGATGTTCCGCTACCACGGCGCGGAGCACAAGCCCTTCGCCACCCACGAGGCGGGGGAGCCGCTCACGGTGGAAAATGTCCGCCGCAGCAGCCGGTTCCACCCCCGGTGCGGCACCAGCTTCCTCCTTCTGGTGCTCATCATCAGCATCTTGGTCTTCAGCCTGATCCCCTGGAGCTCGACCCTCGGCCGGGCGGGGCTCAAGCTGCTTTTGCTGCCGGTGGTGATGGGGCTCAGCTATGAGGTCATCAAGTTCGCCGGACGGCACGACAACCCGCTGACAAGGGCGATCTCGGCCCCGGGGCTCTGGCTGCAGCGGCTGACCACCGCCGAGCCGGACGACAGCATGATCGAGGTGGCGATCGCCTCGGTCAAGGCGGTGCTGCCGGCGGAGGGGGAGGATGACCGGTGGTAGTGCAGCAGGCCTATCTCGCCGTCCGCGCCGCGCTGCGGGACGCCGGCGTCGAGGATGCCGCCTGGGAGGCGGACGCCCTGCTGCGGCTGGCTACCGGAAAGGGGCATCTCGAACAGGATCCCCGCCGCCCGCTGGCAGAGGGGGAACAGGAGCGTCTCGATGCGCTGACCGAGCGCCGCTGCGCGCGCTACCCGCTGCAGTATCTTGCGGGCAGATGGCCCTTTTACGGGATTGAGCTGGCGGTGGGCGAGGGGGTACTGATCCCCCGGCCGGACACCGAGACGGTGGTGGAGCAGGCGCTTGCGATGCTGCAAAAGACCCCCGCGCCACGGGTCTTGGACCTGTGTGCCGGCAGCGGGGCGATTGGGCTTGCGCTCAAGCAGGCGCGGCCCGACGCCGCGGTGGTGCTGGTCGAGCGGTCGGATGCCGCGCTGCGCTACTGCCGCGAAAACGCGCAGGGAAAAGCCGAGGTGGTGCAGGCGGACCTGTTCGGCTACGAGAAAACCCTTCCGCCCGAATGCTTTGACTGCATCGTCTGCAACCCGCCCTATGTCACCGAGACAGAGTACGGGTCGCTCGGCCCCGAGCTGGCCTTTGAACCGCGGGAGGCGCTGGTCGCCGCGGAGGAGGGGCTTGCCTTTTACCGGTATCTGGCGCGGGCCTACCGGCGGCCGCTGGCGCCCGGCGGCGCGCTGGTGCTTGAAATCGGGGCGTCGCAGGGGGCGGCGGTGGCATCGCTGCTCACCGGCTGCGGCTGGGAGGAGATCGGCACCGTGCGGGATCTCGGCGGCAACGACCGCTGCGTCTGCGCCAGACGGGCGTCGGACATAAGGGATACGGGGGATGCAAAAGCGCAATAACCCCCAAAAAAACCGCGGCTTTTCCCCGCTTTTTCCCTTGACAGGCGGGGGAGACTGTGCTATATTATTTTAGTCAGTAAAGAAGTTGCGCTTGCCGCACTCACCTTGCGTGCCTCCGGGCGCCGGGTTAACAGAGAGCAGATTCGGGCCGCACGGCCTGTTTTGTGCAGCACTGTGGAGTGGTGGCGTTGCGCCCCACTCTTTTTTATTGCCGCCGTCCGGCGGCAGGCCCTGTGTCTGACGCCGGGCCATGGCTGGCAAAGGGGAACCGTCACAGATCAGAATTTGGAGGTGTTTTACAATTAGCGGCAAGAAAGAACTCGAGTTGAACGAGCAGATTCGGGACCGGGAGGTCCGTGTGACCGACGCGAGCGGCGAACAGCTGGGGATTATGTCCTCCAGAGAGGCGCTGGCACTGGCGGCGGAGCGCAACCTCGATCTGGTCAAGATCGCCCCCACCGCGAATCCGCCGGTTTGCCGGATTATGGATTATGGCAAGTACCGCTTCGAGCAGCAGAAGAAAGAAAAGGAAGCGCGCAAAAACCAGCGGGTGGTGGATACCAAGGAGATCCGGCTGTCCCTCAACATCGACACCAATGACTTCAACACCAAGGTCAACCACGCCAAGCGCTTTTTGAAAGAGGGCAACAAGGTCAAGGCCTCGATCCGCTTCCGCGGGCGCGAGATGGCGCACACCGATCTGGGCCAGGAAGTGATGAAGCGGTTTGCGCAGGTGATGTCCGAGTTCGCCGTGATTGAGAAGCAGCCCAAGCTGGAGGGGCGCAGTATGCAGATGTTCCTTGCCCCGCTCCCCAAAGACAAGGCTCAAAAATAAGGAGGAAAATACAATGCCCAAGATGAAAACACACAGCGGCGCGAAGAAGCGTTTCGCCCTCACCAAGAACGGCAAGGTCAAGCGTGCGAAGGCGTTCCGCAGCCACATCCTGACCAAGAAGAGCACCAAGCGGATGCGCGGCCTGCGCAAGCCCGGCTATGTTGACC
>CALXBJ010000002.1 GCA_944386515.1 uncultured Pygmaiobacter sp. | reverse complement strand
GAGAGCATATAGCTGAGATACGCCTGCTGCAGCGCGCTGCCGGTCTGGGCGTCCAGCTGCGCCGCGCCGGCGTCATACTGCTGCTGCAGCAGTTTGAGGGTGTCCTGATAGCCCGCCTGCCGCTGCGCCGCCCGCTGGGTGTAGGTCGCGTTCAGCGCCGCAAGGCTGCGCTGATAGCTGTCCTGCGCCGCCTGCCGCTGCGCCGCGAGCAGGCTCTGGTAGGCCGCCGCCCGCGCCGCCGCCCGCGCCGCCGCCGCGCTCTGCTCCGTCTGCGCCGTCTGCGCGCCGACCTTGTCCGGCAGGTCCTGCTCCGCGTTTGAAAAAATGCCGTACAGGCCGCGGCGGTCGCTGGCCTTGCCCTTGGCGGTCAAAGTTTTGTTCTGCATCCTGTTGCCTCCTTTTTTTCTGCCCTGTTTTCTGCCCTGTTTTCTGCCCTGTTTTCTGCCCCGCCGGGCGTCCCCGCGCGGTCAGGGCTGCGCCCAAAGTGTCGAATCCTTCCTCCGCGGCCATTCGGGGCGCCCCGCGCCCCGCGCGGTCAGGGCTGCGCCGCCGCGGGCGGGGTGTCCGCCGCCGGCTGCGGGCCGCCCAGCGCCCGCAGCCGGGCGATGAGGTCGCTCAGATAGTTCGACCCCCGGCTGGCAAAGATGCCGGTCAGCAGGCTGCCGGCCCACGGCAGCGCAAAGGTCACCCCCAGCGCCCCGTAAAAATCCGCCCCCACCGCGGTGCACAGGGCGATCCCCAGCGCCAGCGCACAGCCCTGGGTCGCGGCGGTCTTCCACTGCTTTGCCAAGACCGCCCTGCCGAAGGTTTTGATGTACTCGATCAGCCCCTCGACGGTCACCGCCATCATCAGGGTGAGCAGCATCATATCCATTTTTTCCTTCCTCCTTTGTTCTTCTCCCCGCCCCATCGGGCGGTTTTTTACACTGTCCCATCGTTTTTTACAGCCGTCCCGCCGGTTTTTTACGCAGCCGTCCATCGGGATTTTCGCCCCATCCGGGCGGGCCGTGCCCCCGATCCTCAAAAACAGCCGTCCTCCCGCGGGGGGCGCGCCTTCTCGAGGAACCGCAGCCGGGTCTCGTGGTCGCCCAGCCGCTCGTCCTGCTCGTCGTTGTGCCGCCACAGCTTTTCGTGGCTGGCCCGCGCCGCTGCCCGCTGCGCCGCCAGCTGCTCCCGGTTCGCCGCGACGTCCCGCTCCACCCGCTCGAGCATCACCGTCAGCTTGGTGATGCTCGCGTTCAGCCGCATCACCGGCACCCCGATCGAGAAAAAGAGCGCCGCAATCGCGGCCAGTACCTCGAATACCGTCCACTCCACCGCCGTCACCCCGCCAGCGCGGCCTGCGCCGCCGTGATCCGGGCGAGATACCCGTCCGCGATGCTCTGTGCCCGCTCCGCTTTGGTTTCAGCCGTGGTCGCCCGGGCGGTCAGCTCGCTCACCTGCGCGGTCAGCTGCGTGACCTGCTGCGCCAGCGCGGTATCCCCGCCGTCAGGCCCGGCCTGCGCCAGCACCGCCGCGACCGCGTCCCCGGCCGAGAGCGCCGTGATGCGGCAGCGGTCGGCCAGCACCGCCGCGTACCGGGTCGCCCCGCCGGCAAAGACCCGCACCCAGTGGCAGCCGTCCGCCCCCTGCCCGGCATCCGCCATCAGCGGGTAGCAGGCCCCGCTCTTCAGCGTCCCGCCGTTGTAGCCGGTGTCCACCGCGTCGACGCTCGGCGAGGTGAAGCACTGGCAGTTCTTCTGCCCGAACACCTCTAAAAAGTTCATCATCCCGTCCGATCCCTCCGTTTCCGTTTTCCCCCCGCCCAGCAGCGCGGGGTAGTTTTTGTAGGCGATGTTCATGTCCACCCGGCCCGAAATGCCCTCCACCGCGCCGTCGCTCGAATACTGCCACACGCTCGCCCCCGCGATCCCCATGCTGCCGCGGTAGTCCGCCAGCCACAGGTCATACTCCGCCAGCATCCCAAGGTCGAGATACCGCTGCGCGAAGTTGGTGTAGGTGTAGAGCAGCGGGTGGTATCCCTGCGCCGCCGCCTCGTCGAGGAAGGCCGCCGCGAGGATGCTGTTGTCCCCCCGCGGGTACTCCCCATAGGTCGCGGCGTCCTCGATGTCAAAGGCCAGCGGCATCGCCAGCCGGTAGGGCTTACACCGCCTTGCCGCCTCCCGCGCGGCTTTGCGGGCGGCGTTCGCGCTGCGGCAGTAGCTGTACACATACGCCCCCACCGCCAGCCCCGCGTCCAGCGCGCCGGCCATATTCTCGTCAAAATAGGGGTCCGCCCCCTCGTCGATGCCCCCCTCGTACCCGGCCCAGCCGATCCGGACAAACGCGAACTTGATCCCGTCGGCGGCGACCTTCCGCCAGTCGATCCGCCCCTGATACTTTGAGACGTCGATGCCCAAAAGCTCCATTTTGATCCTCCTCTCTGCGCGGCCCGCTCAGGGCGACCACGAGGTGCCGAAGAGCAGCCCGATGCGCACCGTCGAGCTGTTCATCGTCGTGCCGTCCGGCTTGTAGATCACGCCGCTCACCTGCTTTTTCACCGGGTCATTCAGCATCACCCAGCCGTGCGCGCCCCCGCAGAGGGTGCAGATCGCGAAGATGGGGGAGCTGTTGCCAGGCAGCAGCCCGCTGACGGTGAATCTGCCGGCGGAATCGGTCTGGATCACCCTTGTGAGCGCGTTCAGCTGCAGGTTTTTCCGGGCGGCGGACGTGGTCGTGCCCCCGGTGCCGCCCTGCGAGATCGGGATCACGGCATCCGCCGCCATCGCCCCCATCGCGGCGAGGGTGATGTCCTTTGAGCCGTCGAAATCCGCATCCCCGAGCTTGACCGGCGCGGCCAGCTTCTCCGCCTCGCCCGCCGTGTCCGCCGCGGCCGCCGTGTCCGCCGCGGCCACCACCCCGTCGGCGCTGCCGCCGTAGTCGGCCTTTGCCATCCCCTCGGCGGCGGGCAGGTAGGGCAGCCGCTTCGCCCCGGGGTCGTAGGTCGCCATCGCCATGTCCCCCGCGCCGATCTCGACGATCTTTTCCCCGATCGCGGTGTCGGTCTCGGCGCGGG
>CALXBJ010000001.1 GCA_944386515.1 uncultured Pygmaiobacter sp. | reverse complement strand
TACCTGATGAGCGCGATGTTCGCCTCGGTGCTCACCCTTGTGGCCCGCCTTGCTTACCGGATGTACCGCAACACCAAGATCCGCGCGGGGCGCAAGCGACGCCGCCGGGTGCTGCTGATCGGCGCGGGGGATGCGGCGAGTATGCTGCTGCATGAGATCAACCGCAACCCCAGCGATGAGATGAATATCATCTGCGCGGTGGATGACGCGGTGCAGAAGGTCGGCCGCTCGATCATGGGCGTCAAGATCATGGGCACGACCGCCGACATCCCCGAGCTGGTCAGCCGCTGCGAGATCGAGACCATCCTGCTGTGCATCCCGACCATTTCGGAGGAGGACAAGCGCCGGATCCTCTCGATCTGCTCCAAGACCAACTGCAACCTGCGGATCATGCCCGACATCGTCAAGCTGATTGCGGACGGGCGGGACCTGTCCTCCCGGATCCGCGACGTCAAGGTGGAGGATCTTCTCGGCCGCGAGGTGATCGAGATGGACCCCTCGACCAATACCCTGATCAGCGGCAAGGTGGTCATGGTCACCGGCGGGGGCGGTTCAATCGGCAGCGAGCTGTGCCGTCAGATTGCCGCCGCCTCGCCCCGCAAGCTGGTCATCGTCGATATTTATGAGAACAATGCCTACTCGATCCAGCAGGAGCTGATCCGCCGGTATGGCGGCAAGCTGGATCTGGAGGTGCAGATCGCCTCGGTGCGGGACAGCAAAAAGGTGGACCGGCTGTTTGCCCACTACCGCCCGGATCTGGTCTTCCACGCGGCGGCGCACAAGCACGTCCCGTTGATGGAGACCAGCCCCGAGGAGGCGGTCAAGAACAATGTCTTCGGCACCTACAACGTCGCGATGTCGGCCGAAAAATACGGCACCCAGCGGTTTGTGCTGATCTCGACCGACAAGGCGGTCAACCCCACCAATGTGATGGGGGCGACAAAGCGGATCTGCGAGATGACCATCCAGACGATTGCCGAGACCAGCACGACGGATTTTGTGGCGGTGCGGTTCGGCAACGTGCTGGGCTCCAACGGCTCGGTGCTGCCGCTGTTTAAGGAACAGATCGCCGAGGGCGGGCCGCTGACCGTCACCGACCCGGATATTGTGCGCTATTTTATGACCATCCCCGAGGCGGTCAGTCTGGTGCTGCAGGCTGCCAGCATGAGCGGCAAGGGCAACATCTTTGTTCTGGATATGGGGGAGCCGGTGCGGATCCTCGATCTGGCGGAGAACCTCATCAAACTGGCCGGCTTTATCCCGTATCGGGACATCGACATTGTCTTTACCGGCCTGCGCCCGGGCGAAAAGCTGTTTGAGGAGCTGACGATGGACGAGGAGAGCGTCCACAAGACCGACAACCGCAAGATCTTTGTCGGCGCGCCGCTCAAGATGGACAAGCAGAACTTCTTCACCCATCTTACGACCCTCAAGGAGATTGCGTACTCCAACGACAGCGAGCGGCTGCTCGCCTTTATCGGCGAGATGGTGCCGACCTTCGATCACAAAATTTGACCGCGGCGGCCCGCTGCGGCATGGGGAGTTGTGGCAATGTATCTTGTCATCAAGCGCTTTTTTGATTTTTTCTGTGCCCTGCTGGGAATCCTGATCCTCTCGCCGCTGCTGCTGGTGCTGGCGCTGCTGATCAAATGCACCAGCCCGGGGCCGGTGCTCTTCCGGCAAAAGCGGGTGGGGAAAAATAAGACCTATTTTGAGATCCTCAAATTCCGCAGTATGCGGATCGACGCGCCCCATGATGTGCCGACCCATCTGCTGCAGGATGCCCAGAGCGCCATTACCCCGGTTGGGCATTTTTTGCGCAAGACCAGTCTGGACGAGCTGCCCCAGCTGTTCAATATTCTGGTGGGCCAGATGAGCGTGATCGGTCCGCGCCCGGCACTCTGGAACCAGTACGACCTCATCGCCGAGCGGGACCGCTACGGCGCAAACGATCTCACCCCCGGGCTGACCGGCTGGGCACAGATCAACGGGCGGGACGAGCTGCCGATCCCGGTAAAGGCGGAGCTTGACGGATATTATGCCGCCCATATCAGCTTTTCACTCGACCTCAAGATCTTCTTCAAGACCATTGCCAATGTCTTCTCCGGCGCGGGGATTGTCGAGGGCAGGCACTGAAAGCAGCTTCAAAGCGGACAGCAAAAAAGCACAGACGCGTTGCTTCTGTGCTTTTTTGTCTATTTTTGCGCTCCGCCTATGAAGAACGGTGCTGCCGACCCGTCAGGCCGGGATAAAAGTCCGCCTATTTGGCAGCGTCGGACGGGTTGCCGGATTCCTTTTCAAAGAGGTCCGCAAGAAGCTGCCGGTTATCGGTCAACAGCCCCAGCATACAGCGGAAGATCCGGTCCCCGTCGCTGATGAATTTCTCCTTGACTGCGTTTGCGGTCAGTTCGTCGGGCAGATACAGCTCACAGGAGAAAACCGGCTCGCCGAGATCCTCAATGGTGCAGCTGGTCCGCCAGCCGTCCTCCGTCCGGGTGACCTTCGCCTTGTGCTGGGCGAGCTTGCGCTTGTACTGCTGCGCCGCAAGCACCGCATTGACCGCGGATTCCCGCACCGAGCGGGGCAGCTCGGTGGAGAGGGTGTCCGCCAGCTCAGCGCCGCCGGGGGTGACCTGATAGGCGTTGCCGTCATAGCTCAGATGCCCCAGCGCGCAGAGCTTGTCGAGCGCGTCGGACAGTTCAAAATAGTTCACCAGCTCCTCGCCGAGCAGCGCGGATTCGATCTCGCTGCGGGTGAGGGGGATGCCGATGGTCTTGAGCAGATAGCACAATAGGATCCGAATCTCGGTTGAGGTGGTAAGACCGCCCGGGCGCACCCCGCCGGTAAACGCCTTGTTGGACATTCCAGTTGGCCTCCTCTTTGGCTGAGCGGGCCAAAGCTGCCCGCCGCAGGATCGGTTGAAAGGGCCTGCCGGCGGTAGGGCTTTGCCGCGGCGGGCTTTCCTAAAGTATATCACAGTCTGCGGTGTTGCTCAACCGTTGCGGCGGGGCAGCTTTTCGTCAAACACCGTCTGCACCAGCCGTTTTGCGCCGGGGGTGGAGTAGACCCAGCTGTCCAGATGTCCCTCGGTGAGAAAGAAGCGGGCGGGCGGCGGGCAGCAGGGGGGCTCTACCTTGCAGAGCACGACGAGTTTGACCTTCATCTTCTCG